>JBGPNG010000087.1:0-6406 GCA_041487395.1 Dongiaceae bacterium | reverse complement strand
GCTCCGCGTACTGCTGCTCGAACATCAGATGAAGCGTGTTGAACATCGGGCCGGTGACGTTCCAATGGTAGTTATGGGTCTTGAGATAAAGCGTGTAAGTGTCGGCCAGTAGATGCGACAGCCCGTCCGCGATCTTGCGGCGATTCTTGGCGTCGATACCGATGTCGATGTCGATGGATTTCATAATGCTCTCCAAATTGATCCCCTAGCCTACCGTCTTTATGGACGGCTTCAATCCGCAACTCGATCCTTCGAAATCTTCCTATGAGGCCGCGGGTGCCAGACGGTGCTCGACGATCTTGTCGGCAAGGCGCCCCGTCAGCTCCTGCAGATGGTCGAACTTCCAGGCGAAGGTGCCCACGCCCAGCGTCAGCGAGCGCAGCTCGATGATCAGATCGTGGAGCTCCGACTGCGGCAGCAGCGCCTGAATTTCGTCCCAGCCCGACCAGCCGTCTTTGGCCATGAAACCCTGGATCTGGCCGCGCCGGCCGCTGACCAGACTATGGCCGCGCGCCGTGAAGTCGTTGGGAACGGCGATGGTCACCCGATAGATCGGCTCGAGCAGGACCGGATCGCATTTCGGCATGCCCTCGCTCATCGCCATGCGCGCCGCCGTCTTGAAGGCATTGTCGGAGCTGTCGACGGCGTGATACTGCCCATCGGTCAGCGCTACGGAGATGTCGACCACCGGGAATCCCAGCGGCCCGCGGGTGAGATAGTCGCGGATCCCCTCCTCCACCGACGAAATGAATTGGCGCGGCACGGCGCCACCTACGACTTCGTCGAGGAAGGTGAAACCGGCGCCCCGCGGCTGCGGCTTGATCGTGATATGCACGTCACCGAACTGGCCATGCCCGCCGCTTTGGCGTTTGAAGCGGGCATGCTGGGCGACGCCCTTGCGGATGGTCTCCTTGTATTTCACCTGGGGCCGCCGGGTCTTGACCGGCAAATTGTACTTGAGGCGCAGCCGGTCGGCCGCGATCTGCAAGTGGATCTCACCCTGGCCCCAGAGGACAAGTTCATGGGTATCGGGCTCATGGGCAAGCGAGAGCGAGGGATCTTCCTCGATCAGCTTTGCCAGGGCCGCCGTCAGCTTCACCTCGTCGTTGCGGTTTTCCACATCGAGGGCGAGCGAGAACAGCGGCGCCAGCGCCGGCGGCCAGGCTTCGCCCAGCTTCGCCTTGCCCGAGGTGGAGAGCAGGCGGCCCGTCGCCACCTCATCCATCCGCCCCAGCGCCACGACCTCGCCGACGCCGGCCGCCGGAAGCTTGACCATCTCATGACCCTTCAGCCGGGCGATGCCGCCGACGCGCGCGCCGCCCAGCGTCATGCCGTCGGTCAACTTGCCGGCCAACACGCGGGCCAGCGACAGCTTGCCGGTATGGGGCATGTGATAGGTCTTGAAGACCTGGGCCACCGCATCGCCCTTCTCGGCCTTGAGGCCGAGGCGTTCCGCCGTCGCCTCCGGCCCCGGCACTTCGTGGCGCAGCGCCTTCAACAGGCGGCGCACGTCATGGTCGCGGTCGGCGGCGCCGAAAAAAACCGGGACGATAAGATCGGCGGCGAGATCCTTGCTCAGTTGCTGATAGATCTCGTCCTTCGATGGAATGGCGTCCTCAAGCAATTGCTCGAGCAGCTTGTCGTCGAAATCGGCGAGAGATTCGAGCAGCCCGCGGCGCGCTTCCTGTTCGCGCGGGGCTGCTTCCTCGGGCATCTTGATCAGGTCGGAGGGCTGGCCGGGCTTGTAGCCATAGGCCCGCTCGCTCACCAGATCGACATAACCAGTGACGGTTTCCGCGCCAGATTTCTCGGTGTTGCGCAGCGGGACCTGGCGCAGCACCAGCGGTCGCGACGATACGGTCTGCAGCGCGGCCAGCACCTCGCGCACCCGATGGCTGGCGTTGTCCATCTTGTTGACGAACAACATGTGGGGGATCTTGCGGTCGTCGAGGAACTTGAACAGCGGCGCCAGCATCAGTGCCTTGGCCGTCTCGGGCTCGCAGACGATGACCGCGACGTCGGATATCATCAGCGCATTCTGCGCTTCCTGGGCCAGCTCCACGGAGCCGGGGCAATCGAGAAAGCTCCAGCGCTCGCCGAGGAACTCCGTCGAGGCCGCGGAGATCTCGACGCTCATCTTGCGGGCGCGCGCTTCGGCGGCGGCGTCGCCCACCGTATTGCCTTCTTTCGCCGTGCCCTTGCGGTTCACGGCGCCGGTGACGAAAAGCAGGCTTTCGAGCAGGGTCGTTTTGCCGGTGAGATAAGGCCCGACGAGAGCGGCGCAACGAGGCGCCGAAGGCGATCTGTCTACCATGTCAACCTCCCTCGACCGTGCGTGCGGGGGCGGTAGGCCGCCCTCCGGACGGTCGCCCCATGATTTCCGCCGAACCGGGGAGAAGGCAAGCAAAAACGCCACAAGCATTTTCACCGCCGACCCACCCTCAACCCTCCCGTTGCTAACGCAACGGGCCCCTCCCTCTCCCACTTCGTGGTAGAGGGTTCCCTATTTTCTCCCTTGCCCCCGCTAGGGCGAGAGGGTCGTGGTGAGGGGGTGAACTGCGATCGCGCTCTTTACTTCAGCGCCTCGCAGGCGTGCTTGATGCGCGTGCAGGCGTCGCGCAGCGCCGCGCTCGAGGTCGCGTAGGAAATCCGGAAAAAGGGCGACAGACCGAAGGCCGAACCCTGCACGGCGGCGACACCTTCGGCCTCGAGCAGATATGTGACGAAATCGTCGTCGCTGGCGATCTTCTTGCCTTGCGGCGTCTTCTTGCCGATGGCCCCGGCGCAGGACGGATAGACGTAGAAGGCACCGTCCGGCTTGTCGCAGGAAAGCCCGGGCACCTGATTCAGCATCGCCACCACAATGTCGCGGCGCTCGCGGAATTTGACATTGTGCTCGGCGATGAATTGCTGCGGGCCGTTGAGCGCCTCGACGGAGGCCGCCTGGCTGATCGAACTCGGGTTCGTCGTGCTCTGCGACTGCACCTTGGCCATGGCCTTGATCAGCGGGGCCGGGCCGCCGCCATAGCCGATGCGCCAGCCGGTCATGCAATAGGCCTTGCTGACGCCGTTCATCGTCAATGTGCGCTCATAGAGTCGCGGCTCGACCGCGGCGATGGTGGCGAATTTCGCATCGTCGTAGAGCAGATGCTCATACATGTCGTCGCTCAGCACCCAGACCTGGGGATGGCGCAACAGCACCTCGGTCAAGGCCTTCAATTCGGCCGCGGTATAGACCGCACCGGTCGGATTGCTCGGGCTGTTCAGGATCAGCCATTTCGTCCGGGGCGTGATCGCAGCCTCCAGATCCTCGGCCCGCAGCTTGAATCGGTTGTTCTGCGGGCAGGCGACCGGAACGGGCGTGCCGCCGCAGAGCAGCACGATGTCGGGATAGCTGACCCAATAGGGTGCCGGCACGATGACCTCGTCCCCCGGCTCCACGGTGGCCAGCACGGCGTTGTAGATCACCTGCTTGCCGCCGGAGGCGACGGTGATCTGCTCGGCCTTGTAGTCGAGCTTGTTCTCGCGCTTGAACTTGCCGCTGATGGCGGCCTTCAACGCATCCGTGCCATCCACATTGGTGTATTTGGTGTCGCCGCGGCGGATGGCGGCAATGGCTGCATCCTTGATATTGTCCGGCGTATCGAAGTCCGGCTCACCAGCACCCAGGCCGATGACATCGCGCCCGGCGGCCTTGAGTTCCCGGGCCTTCTGGGTGACGGCAATGGTGGGCGACGGCTTGATGCGCGACAGACGTTCGGCGAGGAAACTCATGGCCGGCTCCCAGATGCGAGGCGCCGGACCTTAACCCGGAATTTTAGCGGGGACAACGGCGCCACGGTCGCCCTGGTTCGCACCCGCGCGTAAGCCTATCGTGGGAGAACCGACAGCCATGGAAAGCAGGTAACCGTGCTCGATCATCGCCAACCGCAGCGCGTCGCCGAAGGCTGGCGCCATTTCGTGGAAACGCCCATCGATCAGCTTCTGGCCCCGGCGGAGGCCGGCGGCAAACCGGAGGCCGTCGCGTTCGCCTTGTTCAAGGACATGCTGGCCCATGTTCCCGCCTATCGCCGGTTCCTCGCCGACCGCAACGTCGATCCGGCGACGATCCGCGAGCCCGCCGAGCTCGCGCGCCTGCCTTTTACGACCAAGGCCAACTATGTGCAGCGTTATCCGCTTGCCGAATTGCTGCGCGGCGGGCGGCTCAGCGGCTGCGACATCATGGCGCTAAGTTCTGGTTCGACCGGCAAGCCGACGTTCTGGCCGCGCTTCGTGGCCGACGAATTGCCCATCGCCCAGCGCTTCGAGCAGCTGTTCCACGACAGCTTCATGGCCGATGAGCGCCGGACTTTAGCGGTGGTCTGTTTCGCCTTGGGCAGTTGGGTGGGCGGACTCTACACGCTCGCCTGCTGTCGTCATCTCTCCGCCAAGGGCTATCCGATCATGACCATCGCGCCCGGCATGAACAAGCCGGAGATCTATCGCATCCTGGCCGAGCTCGCGCCGGGCTTCGATCAGGTGGTGCTGCTGGGTTATCCTCCATATCTCAAGGATGTCATCGACGGCGCCGGCGCCGCGGGTATCCATTGGCCGAAACTGAAGGTTCGCCTGGTGATGGCCGGCGAAGTGTTCAGCGAGGAATGGCGAACCCTGGTTGCCGCGCGGCTTGGCTCCAACGATCCCTGCTACGATTTCGTCTCGCTCTACGGCACGGCGGACGCCGGCATCCTTGCCAATGAAACGCCGCTCTCGATCCAGATCCGCCGCTTCCTGGCGTCGCACCCCGAGGCGGCGCGCGAATTGTTCGGCGAAGCCCGCCTGCCCACCTTGGCGCAATACGACCCCTATAGCCGCTTCTTCGAAACGGTCGACGGCACATTGCTGTTCTCCGGCGACCATGGCGTGCCCTTGCTGCGCTATCACATTGCCGACAATGGCGGGCTCATCGCCTATGAGGACATGCTGCGCTTTCTCGCCAAGCAGGGCTTCGATCCCCTGCCCGGCCTCGCCCACCGCAGCTGGCGCGGCGTCCGCCGGCTGCCCTTCGTCTTTGTCTTCGGCCGGGCAAATTTCGCCGTCTCCTATTTCGGCGCCAATGTCTATCCGGAGAACATCGCCATCGGCCTGGAACAGCCAGGAATCGCCGGCTGGACGACGGGCAGGTTCGTGGTGATGGCGAAAGAGGGCTTGGCCGGCGCGCCACTGCTCTATGTCGCCGTCGAACTGGCGTCCAGGATGACAGGCGACGCCGCCAAGGAGACAGCGATGGCGGAAGCAATTCTGGCACAGCTCCTGCGCCTCAATACTGAATTCGCCAGTTACACGCCGCCGGAGTTTCGTCGACCCACGGTCGAGTTGAAGCCCACCGGCGATCCCGATTGGTTCCCGGTCGGCGTGAAACACCGCTATTCGAGGCCCTAACGGCGCAGCGTCGGCACGATCGAGCTGGCCCCTCACCCGACCTCTCCCCCGTTCGGGGGCGAGGGAGAAGAGAACTCCCTCTCCCGCTTGCGGGAGAGGGTTGGGGTGAGGGTGGGTCTTGCCTCGGCCCCTCTTTCGCCATGATAAATCGCGAAATCGCCTTAATCTGGCGCCGGTCTCGCCATCAGGGTCCGCTTTGCTGCGGACATGCCTTCAACCCTTCGTCGCTTCTGCGGGAGGTGCACCGCCATGACGGATCATTTGGTCGCCTATCGGGTGCGCTTGCCCGGCATGCTGATCCCCACCCGGCCCCGCCGACGGCGTCTGCGCTGGTCGAGCCTCGGATTCGCCGCTCTGGCACTCATGCTGGTCGCGCTGGCGGTTCTCTCGATTCTCTACGTCGGCCCATCTCCCTTTGCCGGTCCGGCGGCCCCGGCCCTGCGTCCGGCGCCGGTAGATTCCCTCGGCTGAGCGCATGGCATTGCTTTGGGGCCGAGTGCTAGTTTGGGCCCATGACCGGTGTCGCCGATACGCTTGCCTGGCTTGCCGACGGGGCGCGCTCGGCCACGACATCGGAAGCCGTCCTGACCGAGCTCTGCGAGCGGCTGACCGGGGCCGGCCTGCCGCTCGCCCGGGTCGCCGTCTTCGTGCGCACCCTGCATCCCGACGTGATGGGCCGCCGCTTCCTCTGGCGCCGGGGCCAAGCGACCGAGGTCTCCGAGAGCGAGTTCGAGATTCTGGACAGCGAGGAATATCTGCAAAATCCCGTCGCGGCGGTTCAGCGTAACGGCCGGGCGATCCGCCGCCGCCTCTGCGATCGCGATTGCCCCATGGATTTCCCGGTTCTCGCCGATTTCCGGGCCGCAGGCGTAACGGAGTATCTCGCAAGACCGCTGCATTTCACGGTTGGCAAGTCACTTGTCGCGTCCTGGACGACCGGGCGCGCGGCCGGGTTCAGCTCTGACGACATCGAGGCTTTCGATTC
>JBGPNG010000086.1:0-6429 GCA_041487395.1 Dongiaceae bacterium | reverse complement strand
GCGGCGGCGATCCTGAACGCAACGGGTGTTGCGGTGGCGGCCATTAGCGTGCCCGGCCCAACCGCGAGGATCATGATTCCGAGCCCGGCTCGCATCGGGGAACTCGTGCGCTCCCATGCCGGCGACATATCGCGGTTGCTGGGATTCCGTCCCGCAGCCTGAACAACGGAAGGAAATTTGCCATGGCGACAATGGTGACGGGCGGGCTCGGCTATGTCGGCCGCTACATCGTCAAGGAGCTGGCCAAACGCCGGCAGGACGTCGTGAACTTCAACCGCGATTACGTCGAACTCAAGGCCGAGCATGTCACCGCTGTTCAGGGCGAACTTTACGACATCCCGCGCATCGTCGACACCATCAAGCGCCACGGCGTCGATCGCATCATCCACACGGCGGCGATGTCGCATCCCGATCTCTCGATCGAACTTCCCATCACCACGGTGGCGGCCAATGTCGAGGGGACGGTTCATCTTTTCGAGGCCGCCAAGATGGCCGGCGTCCAGATCATCGTGAATTTCTCCTCCGAGACGGTTTACGGCCATATCGATGGCACGGTGAAGGAGGATGCGCGCCTGATGCCGACCACGCCCTATGGCGTGACCAAGGTGGCGACGGAGCATTTCGGCCGGGTCTACAACCAGCTCTACGGCATGCGCGTGGTCTCGCTGCGCATCAGCGAGGTCTATGGGCCCGGCAACAAGATGCCGCAGATCCTGCGCGACATCATCAGGCCGGTCTTGCGCGGCGAGGCCTTTGTCATGCCCAGCGGCGGGGATCACCGCTTTCAGTTCGTCCATGTCGACGACGTGGTGCAAGCGGCGATTCGCGCTTCCGAAGCGCCGAAGACGCAAGGCTATGTCTTCAACATCACCGGCGGCGGCTACTGGAGCTTGCATGACGCTGCTGCCATCATCCGCAAACTGATTCCGGCGGCGCGCATCGAGATCGGCGACGGCTTCTGGCATCTCGATCGTCAGGGGCCGTGGGACATCGGCGCCGCCGAACGCGAACTCGGTTACCGGCCGAGTTGGACCCTTGAAGAAGGAATCCGGCAATATGTCGAATGGCTTCGCCACAACGAATACTGATCGCGAGCCGCGGCTTGTGCCGGATTGAGCCGATGAAGTGCTTGCCTGTCCTGGAAGGCCCAGGGACGATGACATCGATGCCACCCGCATGACGGCGTCGTGCATCTCCAGGGAAGCCCGTCTCATGCTTGGCGATCTCAATTTCACTTGCGGCCCGGGCGCAAGCCTCGACCCCGCCATCCGCGACCTCGTCTTCGTCGGCTTCGGCGGCCGTGACCAGCCTGCCGTCGAGGCGCATATCGCCGAGGTGGCCCGCGCCGGGATCAAGGCGCCATCGCACACGCCTTGCCTTTACCCCGTGGCCCCACATCTGCTGACCCAGGCCCCGCGGATGACGGTTTACGGTCATGACACTGTGCCGGAAGTGGAGTTTGCACTCTTTACCTGGCGGGGACGCGATTATGTGACGGTCGGGAACGACCAAAGCGACCTCGAGGTCGAGCGGCTGCTTTCGGCGGAAAAGGCGAAAAACCTCTGCCCGAAGGCGGTCGCCAGAGAGGCCTGGGCATTGTCTGACTGCATCGATACTTGGGATCGTCTGCGCCTGCGGTTGATTTGCAACGGCACGGTCATGCAGGAAGATGGCGTCGACGGTCTGATGCGGCCGGAAGCCCTTCTCGAACTCGTCGCGTCGGCGACGAAGCGGCCGGCGGAAGGGCGCATGATTTTCTCCGGCACCATCGCATCCCCGGGCGTCTATCCGCCCGGACCCCACGATATCGACATCCGCCTGGAAGACCCGGTCGACGGCCGTATGATCCGCCACGCCTTCCGCATCGAGATGCTGTCCCCCTTGCGGGCGTGAGAATTTCAGGCCCTGATCGCCCAACCTGCTGGGCATCTCATCGGCCGCGCGCCGGTTTTGTCGAAGAAATCACTTCGCAAAAACCAATACGAGAGTTGCGAATCCTATCAATTTACGGATGCGATGTTTGGAAATATATTCAGCTGGCGGCCCGGATTCGGGTTGGTGCCGCGCTTCGATGCATGGGTTTTGTCCAGGGGTTTGGTCAAGGAGGCCGTTTCGAATGAATGAGGCAAATCCGCAACCTGTCGACGCCGCCATCGTTCCGCGCTTCGGCAGCATTCCCACTTTCATGCGTCTGCCGCACCGCACCCATCCGGCGGGCTTGGATATCGGCCTCATTGGCGTGCCCTGGGACGGCGGGACGACCAATCGCGCCGGCGCCCGGCACGGCCCGCGCGAAATCCGCAATATGTCGAGTTTCATGCGCAAGGTGCATCACGTCAGCCGCATCGCGCCTTACCAACTGGCGAAAGTCGCCGATCTCGGCGATGCCCCGGTCAACCCGATCGACCTTGCGGATTCGCTGCGCCGCATCGAGGCCTTTTTCATTCAAATCCACAACGCGGGCGTGCTGCCGATTTCGGCTGGCGGCGATCATCTGATCACGCTGCCCATCTTCCGCGCCATCGCCAAGCAACGGCCCATCGGCATGATCCATGTCGATGCCCATTCCGACACCAACGATCGCTATTTCGGCGACAATTTATATACCCACGGCACGCCCTTTCGCCGGGCGGTCGAGGAGGGCCTGCTCGATCCCAAGCGCACGATCCAGATCGGCATTCGCGGCTCGATCTATTCCGAGGACGACATGGCCTTCGCCGAGGGCGCCGGCATGCGCGTCGTCTATATGGAGGATTTCGTCAGGCTCGGCGTGGAGCGGGTAATCGCCGAAGCGCGCCGCGTCTCGGGTGACGGGCCCTGCTACATCAGCTTCGACGTGGACGGGTTGGACCCGGTTTACGCGCCCGGCACCGGCACGCCGGAGATCGGCGGGCTGACGACGCTGGAGGCGCAGCATTTGATCCGCGGCCTCGAGGGGCTGAACCTGATCGGCGGCGATGTGGTCGAAGTCTCGCCACCCTTCGATCCCAGCGGCAATACCGCGCTGGTGGGCGCCACCATGATGTTCGAAATCCTCTGCGTGTTGGCCAAGGCCGTGGCTTCCAGGCGTGGCGCATGAGCGCGCGCGATAAATCACGATCAAGCGTGCGATTTCGCCGCGGCCGGGGGCGCGAGATTCGACAGGAACAACGGCAAGGTTACGATGAGGAAGATGCAGTAGGCCGACACTTCGCCGACGCTCGGCGTGTCGTGATAGCCGAAGATGCCGGCGAGGACGGAGCCGAGCGCTCCATCGCGCGGAAGCAGGGCGCTGAGATCGAAGGCGATCTGATGCAGCCCGTTCCAAAGCCCGGCCTCATGGAGCGATCGCAGGGAGCTGGCCAGGAGACCGGCCGCCACGAAAAGCACGAACAAGCCCGTCCAGCGGAAGAAACGCTGCAGATCCAAGGCGACGCTGCCGTAGTAAAGAGCCACGCCGAAGGCGATCGCCACCACAAGCCCGGCAACGGCGCCGATGGGCGCGGCGATCCCGCTGCTCTGATGGAAAGTGGCGAGCAAGAAGAATACGGATTCGAAACCCTCTCGGGCGACGGCGAAAAAGCTGATGCCGACCAAGGCAAAGCCCTGGCGGTCGGAGGCGCGCAATGCCGAATCGATGGAGTCGAGCAGATGCGCCCTGATGGAGCGCGCGGCTTTTTTCATCCAGAACACCATAGAGGTCAGGACGATGACGGCAATCAATCCCACGGCCGCCTCGAACATCTCCTGTTCGCGCTCGGGAAATTCGGCGCTGAGGAGGTCGAGCGTCAACCCCACCGCGAGGCAGAGCAGGGCGGCGAGTGCCACACCCGTCCAAACGGAGGCCATCCATTTTCCGCGCCCGCTGCGCTTCAAATAACCGGCGACGATGCCGACGATGAGGGCGGCTTCAATGCCCTCGCGCATCATGATCAGGAAGGGAACCAGCATCGCTCAGCCCGCCTCGGTGGCGGAAGCGGACGGATCCGGTTCTCGGTGCTCGTTGCCCATCGGGTCGCCTCAGTTGCAAATGCGAGTAGTTCGCATTATTAACAAAAAGGCGAGGTCCCCGTCAAGGACTATCGTCGGGGGCCAATTCAGATTCGGACCAACGCGGGCTGTGGGGCGTAGCCGACGGTCATCGGACGCGAGCACCCGGCCCGTCAGAACTGCCCGTCCGAACTGACGGCCTAATTCCCGGTCGCCTTACCGCATGAACAGCCACAGCGTCAAAGCGGCGCCGATGGCGATGATGGTGCTTCTCAAAAGGCGCTCGGGCAATTTCAGCAGCAGCCAACTGCCGCTGAAGCCGCCGGCGAGCGATCCGGCCGCCATCGCCGCGGCACCTTGCCAATGGACGTCGCTGGAAAATGCGAAGACGACGAAGGCAGCGGCGTTCATGATGGTGGCGAGCAGGTTCTTGGTCGTTGCCGCCATGCGCACGGCCTGGCCGCCCAGGGTCAATGCCGCCAACATCAGGAAACCGATGCCGCCGCCGAAATAGCCGCCGTAGATGGAGATGACGGTCTGGATGACGGCGAGGAGTGCGGGGGGAAGATTCGCGTGGCTCGGCAGTCGCTTGCGAATCGGCTGGCCGAGAGCGAACACGAGGGTCGCGAACAAGACGAGCCAGGGGACAAGTCGCGCGAAGAAGGAGACCGGCGTCGCCAGAAGCAATCCCGCACCCAGTGCGCCGCCTGCCAAGCTGATGATGGAAAGGGCGCGCAGCGAAAGGCCCATGACCCCGCCGGCCGTGCGCCAGCCTGACCAGGACATGGCGATCTGGCCGGGAAACAATGACACTGTCGACGTGATGTTTGCCGCCCGCGGATCGAGTCCCGCGAACAGCAGGGCGGGAAAGGTGATGAACGAACCGCCGCCGGCAAGTGCGTTCTGCGCGCCCGCCCAAAACCCAGCGAGAGCAAGGAGAAGGGCGATCACGCTCGCATCTCGATCATCCGTTCATCGCCATGGATCCGTTCTCGAAATGAAAGATCGGCGCACAAGATGTCCACTTGCCGGGGATCCGTGGCCGAGATCGGCGTCGCCCCGCAAGGCCGAGGGCGCACGGGAGCGGTTCGCCACCTTCGTCGCAAAGGCTGACGGCGCCGATGCGGTGGGCGGCGAGGCGATATATTGCGATGGCGAGTTCGCCGGATACACGAAATCCGGCGGCTAGGGCTATGCCGCTGGCGAGAGCCTGGCATTGGGATAGCTGAAGCCGAAATACTATCGGCCGGGTGCCTGGTTCGAAGTCGAAATCGTCGGCGAGTGCCGCCCGGCCATGCTGTCGGAGAAGCCGCGCCCCGATCCCGACGGAACGCGGATGCGGCGTTAATCGCCGCCCTCAGGAAGCCGCGCGCAAGCCGCGGCCTTTTTCCGCCTGCCATTTGTCCAGAATCTGCCGCGCGCGATTGTCCGCCGGGTCCATTTCTCTGTCGTGGGCAGGGGTCTTGGCGGCAAGCTCGATCACATAGCCATTCGGATCGCGAAAATAGATCGAGTGAACGAAACCGTGATCGGAGATGCCGCGCACCTCGCGGCTCTCCGCTTTGGCCTTGCGATACATGGCCTCCAGCGTCGCGCCGTCGACCTCGAGCGCGATATGCAGATCGTAATCATGCTGTTTCTTGAATTCGAAAGGCTGGCCGGGCGCCTCGAAGAAAGCGATGAAGGAGCCGTCGTCCAACCGATAGAAGCTGTGCAGCACGTCCGTCTCGCGTCCTGTCTTGGATTCTTGGATGTGGAGGACGCCCGAGAGCGGCATGCCGAGGAAATCCTCATAGAACCGCCGCGTCTCCTCCGAATCCCGACAGCGATAGGCGCTATGGTGCAGGCCTTTGATCATCGGCATTTCTCCATTTGCATGAGGGCGTTCCGCTGGACCGCGCTGCGAGCTCAAATCCTCTGGAACGATTGACCTTTCAACGATTCGACGAGGCCAGTGAAGGCTTCGTAGGTCTTCGGATAGCCCGGGCGCTTCTTCATATTGCCGAGCCAGCGCGCCACATTGGGATACGCCTTGAAGTCACAGTTGATGAGTTCGCCCGCCGTTGTCAAGGCGACGGCGAAGTAGTCGGCGATGGTGACCTCGTCGCCGCAGAGATAATTCCGCTTCGGTCCGATCCAATGATCGTTCAGAAGTTGAAGCCAACCCTTCGATTTCTCCTTGCCCCAATCGACGGTCGCCTCGTGGACCGCGGCATCGCTGCGCTTCAGATGCGGGAATATCTGCGGGTAGATGAAGCCGTAACCCCAATCGCGGTAGAAATTCGAATTGAACCAGTCCATCACCTCGTTCACCCGGGCGCGCTGGCGTATGTCCTTTGGATATGCCGCCGAACCGGTCTTCTCGGCGAGGTAGCGCAGGATGGCAGCGCTCTCGGTCAGGCGGAAATCGCCATCTTCGAGGACCGGGATCAAATGGTTCGGGTTGATCTTGCTATAGGC
>JBGPNG010000085.1:0-6516 GCA_041487395.1 Dongiaceae bacterium | reverse complement strand
CGAGCTCGGCACCCTGTGCATCTGCACCCTCTTGATGAGACATGGGTTCACCTCCGACTCTCCGACCATACGAAAGGCAGCGCCGAGAATAATGATCTGGTTGGAGCGCTCAATGCGTTAAGTAAACGTTTTATTATATTGCGTGAATCTCATTAACGCCACGTTACTAGGGTCCGGACTCATAACCAGTAGCACAAGGTCGCGGCGAGACAGACGGCGGCGAGGAAGTTATGGGCGAGGCGGTCGTATCGTGTGGCGATTCTTCGGAAGTCCTTGAGGCGTCCGAACATGCGTTCGATGGCGTTACGGTTGCGGTAGAGGTAGGGCGAGAAGCAATTCTTCCAACGGCGGTTGGCCTTGGGCGGGATGTTAGGTGCGGCGCCCTTACTCTCGATCTTGCGGCGGACAGCGTCGCTGTCATAGCCCTTGTCGGCGTGCAGGATCGCAGCCGCGGGCATCTGGTCGAGCAGGGTGTCGGCGGCAGTGCAATCCGCCACTTGGCCGCCGGTCAGCAGGAACGCCATGGGGTGGCAGAAGCGGTCGGTCAGCGCGTGGATTTTTGTCGTCCGCCCACCGCGCGAGCGGCCGATTGCCTGGGCGAGTTCCCCCCTTTAGCGCCCGAGGCGCAGCGATGAGCCTTGACCGCCGAGGAGTCGATCAGCACCTGCTCCGGCGGACCACCGGCCGAGGCCAAGGCATGGAAGATGTCCTGCCAGACGCCTTTGGCGGCCCAGCGCACGAAGCGATTGTAGAGAGTTTTGCGCGGGCCGTAGACGGACGGGGCATCGGCCCAGCGACAACCGGACTTGAGCGCATGCACGATTCCGCTGATGACCCGGCGATCATCCACCCGCGGTTTGCCGCGTGTATCGGTCGGAAGATGCGGCTCAAGCCGCGCAAACTGTCTCTTGTTCAGCCAAAAATAATCTCGATCCATCAACGGTCTCCCTTCGGAGACCTTGAATCACGAAACGCCCAAAATGAAAATCCCTTTTATGGGTCCGGAGCCTAATTGCCGCCGTCGGGTGTCCCAATTCGGGTCAACTTAGGACAGCACCCACCAGCCGGTTCACTACAAGTCACATATTCGGGGGCCAGCACCAATCGTCGCCAGATTGATGGTCACTTGGTCTGCGCAGGGGATTACCTGTAATTAAGGGGACAGTCAGATCCCCGTTATGTGGCGGCTCGCATAATCCATTGAGGTTGAACGTCACAAGCCCCAACGGAGGAATCCAGATATGCGAGCGATCCTATCAACTGCGTCGGCTCTTGCCGTGGCCACCATGCTCGCGGCAAATGTTTCGGCGGCGCCGATATCCGCGCCGTCTGCATCCAACTATCTAACCGTCGCCGATCAGGAAATGACGGTCTCGAACAGCTACGCGAACCTTCGCCAGAAGCCCAGCACGACGAGCAAGATTCTCGACAAATTACCGCGGGGAACCAAAGTCATGGCAATCGAGAAGGTCAGCGCCGGCAAGTGGGTTCATGTCAAGGTCGGCAGCAAGGACGGCTACATCGAAATGAAACTTTTGAAATAGACGATCAGGGACCCCGACAACTCCGGTGGGGCCCTCCTATCCCGCCGGGGATTGTCGCCTGCATTTACACTTGCCCCCTTTGTGTGGGTTAACGGGGAACGAACAGGATTTTCTGCCAACCGGCCACCGCCATGCCCAGGCCGCTTGCGACGGGCTCAACGTCAAGCGGACCGCGGCCTTGACGCCGGCCTGGGCGACGAGCCGCTCCAGTAATCCGCCCCAGCCGCAGCCGATGTCGAGAACCCGCGCGGCACCCGCGGCGGCGGCAGCCTCGATATGATAGTCGAGCTTGCGAAGCTGGGCGTCTGCCAAATTCTGCGCGCCATCGAACCTTGCGCATGAGTAGATCATTTCCGGCCCGAGCCAGAGCTTGAAGAACTCGTCGCTCACATCGTAGTGCTTGCTGATTGCCTGAGCCGAGGCGCCGGTCGGACGTTCCGGCGGCGTCGATTGTCCGGTCATGCTCTAGCCCTCTGGCAGAAATGCCGTGCGCTCATTTGCTTGCCTATCCGGAAGCCGAAAAATGATTTTCGCGAAATGATATAGGCCGACCTCGTCTGCTGCTTCCACGGCTCACCGGACGTTGCCGCCCGAAACGAACATCGGTTCGCCCGCAGTTTCCCGGATGGCTCGGCCATCCACGAGCGTTCCTCGTGCCAGCACCGAAATTCCATTATGCGGATCGAGGCCCGTGAGCGCATCGCCGGTCGGGTTCTGTCGTTCGACGCCCCAATAGGCGGCGGCCGACGGTCCCGCGACGAATTTCGAGAAGCCGCCCGCGTAATCGTTCGACCAGGGAAGGTTGAAGTAGGGATTCAGCAAGCCGATCCCCAAGGCATAGCAATTGGAATCGGATACCTCGGCGCGCGCCTGCGAGGGCAAGGCGATGAGGGCGACCAATCCCAGGAACAATGCGCCCAGGAACCTGGGCCATTCATGCAGAGGATGGGTTGGCCGGCGACATTCCGACGACGGTGAGCCAGACCCTATCGCGCCGTTGTTCGATGGCGTCGAAATCTCCCTTCAGAAATTCCGGCGTAACCAGAGGCGGTGCTCGAACCGATAAACGAGCATGAAGTGGCCCCGCGCGCAACATCACGCGGCAACGGTCGGCGAAAACACCGAATTCGACCGCGGTCAAATTTTCCTGCAATAGTGGTGGCAAGAGACACAAGCAGACGGAAAATTCTGTGGCATTTCTCAAGAGGTTATATCGACCATCGACCAACAGATTCGCTCGCTGGCGACAGACTTTCCGACACCCAATCCGGAACCGCGATCGTGAAGGAATTGTCGGTCACCCGTGTCGTCGAAATAGGCGAACCAGGCCTCGGAAAAGCGGCAGACCGGCGCCCCTGTCCCACGACGCCTCTCTTCGGCCGGACGCAGACCCGCCGGCCGTATCGTATTGTCGCTTCGCCATCTGCCGCGCCCGCGCCGCTCGCTCGATTGCTTGATCAAGCCCAGTTCGACGAGTTGCTCGCTGCCCTTGTAGTAATGGCCGAACCAAGTTCTTCAGACCATGCTCATTCGCTTTGCCGGGGGCTGGTTCCTGTGATCTAATTCACCCTGCTTGTCCGATATCACCCGTCGGGCGGGCAGACCATCGCATTGGTTCATAACGGGGAATTCCATGGAAGACGCGAAGAACCCGCCAACCCTGCCGGCCGAGGATGCGAATCCGGCGCGCCGGGCCACGTTGCGGCGGCTTGGCCGCTTTGCCCTTGTCACCCCTCCGGCTGTGACGCTTCTTCTGGCCATGTCGGCAAAGCCAAGCGCGGCGATAACTAGTGCGCCGTCCAGCAAGCAACTGAAGACGGTCGAGGGCGACGTCAATGAGTCGGGCGTACTGAACGCTGTCGCCTCGCTGCCCGTCGATCGCTGGCGCTACAAGGCGGAAACCGGCTTGTCGCAACAGTTGCACATCGGCCCCTATGCCGAAGATTTCCGGGCCGCCTTCGGAATCGGCGATGGCGTGACGATCAACACCACCGATGCGCTGGGCGTCTGCCTTGCCGCGATCAAGGCGTTGGCGGCGCGGGTCGAGACCCTGGAGGCGGAACTGCGCGAGCGGTCGGGAGATGGGAAATGAGCAAGATGGACGATCGCCGCCCGGATTCGTCGCTGGAACCGGCCGACGACAGCATCGGCACCCCGCGGCGGGTATTTCTGAAAAAACTCGGTCGCTACGCCGCGGTGACACCGCCGGCCGTGACCCTGATTTTGGCGGCCGCAACCAAACCCGCGCAGGCGCTGCCTTCTGGTGGGGGTTCCAGCAAACAGTTGAAGACCGTGGCGGGCGGCGTGGATGGCGCAGCTGTCTTGAGCGCCGTTACCAGCCTGCGTCGCGGCCCTTCTGCGGAGAATTTTCAAAAATCCTTTGGCGTGGGCAATGGCCGAACGATCGACAGCATCGATGCGATCGGCGTCTGCCTCGCGGCGATCAAGGCTTTGGCAATCAAGGTCGAGACGTTGGAACGGACCCGGCGCTCGCCGTCATCACGGGTGCCGCAATGAAGGATGAGACTTCCATGAATGCGATCCGGCAGGAGGAAATAGAAGCTGCCGCCACGCCCCGGCGCGCCATGCTCAAGAAGCTCGGCCGATTTGCTGCCGTGACGCCGCCAACGGTGACCCTGATTCTCGCGGCGACAACGAAGCCGGCCGCCGCGCTTTCGCCGCCTCCGGAATCCAGCCGGCAGTTCAAAATCGGCGAAGGCAGCGTCGAAGGCAGCGCCGTGCTGAATGCGATCGCCGCTCTGCCCTTCGGCGCAAGGACGGCGATGAACAATATCGATGGGGTCGGCGTCTGCTTTGCTGCCATCAAGGCACTGGCAGCTAGGATCGATGCGCTGCAGGTGAAACTAGGCGTCGCCGCCTGACGGCCGCTCGTCCTCTGACCGATCTCCGACATAGCCCAGGGCCGGCGCCGGCGCCTGCATTCGGCACGCATTTTTTCGCGCTGGATGACGGCGGGGTCCTGTTTTGCGAGCCGACACAGCGCTTCTATGGCCTGAACGCCACGGCGGCGCTGTGCTGGCTGGCACTGGAAGATGGGCTGCCCGAAGCAGCCATCCTCGACGAGCTGCAGGCGGCCGGCGCGCCCTCGGCGGACGCGCAATCCTGGTTGGACCAGTCGCTTGAGTTGTTTCGCGGCGAAGGCTTCGTCGCCGGTGCCACGCCGGCGCCGCCCGATCTGCCGCCGACCGACCAGACCGGCATTGTCGAGGGCCAGCGCCTCGAGCGCATCCCCCCTTGCGTCGTCTATCGGTTTTACCGGTTGTTCGATCGTCTGTTTCGCATCGGTTTCACCAGCGAGGCGCCCCTCGACGCAGTCGCCGGTATGCTGTCGCGGCTCGGCGATCCCGGCGGGCGCCCCGCGGATGTGGAGATCACCGTCATCGGGGTGGGCGAGCGCTATCTGATCGCGCGCGGCATGAGCGTGGTCGGCGTTTCGCCCGATCTGACCGGGATGATGGCGCGGCTCGAAACCGCCTTGGTCCTGACCGCGATCGATTCGACGCCTCATCTTCTATCGCTGCACAGCGGCGCGCTCTCGCGCGGCCCCTGCGGGCTGCTGCTGCCGGCACCTTCGGGCAGCGGCAAGACGACGCTGACGGCCGCCCTCAACCATCATGGGTGGGATTTCGGCACCGACGAGATCACGCTGCTGGATATGGAAGGCCAAGGGCTGCGCGTGGCGCCGCTCTCGGCCTGCATCAAGGAGGGAAGCTGGCCGGCGCTTCTCCCGCTCTATCCCTCGCTCGGCGATCAGCCGGTGCATGAACGGGCGGGGCAGCGCGTGCGCTATCTGCCGCCCGAGGGGCGGGTGATGGAGAACTGTGCGGCAACCCATGTGGTCTTTCCCCGATATGCACCGGCAGGGGAGCCGACCGTGCTTACTTCGCTGGGACGGGCTGCCGGCCTGCAGCGCCTTTTGGCCGAATGCGTCTCGGTACCGCGCCGCTTGAGCATGGCGGAGGCGGGCCATGTGGTGAAATGGGCCCGCGGATTGATCTTCTTCGATCTGGTCTTCGCCGATTTGCCCGCCGCGATCGCGGCGATCGGCCTGCTTGCGCAAGGTGCCGCCTAGCTGTCCACCGGCGGAATGCCGTCCGTCTCGAATGGCGGATCAGGCGACAGTCGCCGGCGCCGACCGATCGCCTTCAGGATCGACAACAGGCGCCCGCCGCCGATCTTGACCTGACGCGAAAGCCAGGGCGCGCGCTCGCAATCGAGTTCATAGGCCAGGCGACGGTCATCGAGCAGCCAGGCGATCTTCACGGCAAACGCCGTCGCCCGGGGCCGGAAATTTCCCCGATGCTGCAGAAGACAGCGCGCGGCATGTCGGCGCGCGCCGGCTGAATCGGCGAAGGGTGCCGGAATCTCGAGGCCGAGCAACCGGTGACAGAGATGCAACGACGCCGCCAGGTAGCGGAAGATGTTGCGTTCCTTCGCCAAGGCCGCGATCGCCGGCCAATCCAACTGGTCGCCTTTGGCTGCGACCAGATACTGAATGTCGTGCAGGTCGCGCAGGCTGAAATGCCCAGCGGCATATTCCATGTTTTGCAGCTGCGCGTGCAGGCAGCCGAAGATGAACCGATGGGTGGGATTGCTGAGGCGCAGGTGAGGTGCGCCGGGCAGTGTCACTGCCGCGCCGGCGACCTCGTCCGGCGTCAGTAGATGGCGCTGCCAGCCGAGATGCCGGTGCAGCTCGATGGTGACGCGGTCGCCCGGCCGGGCCAGCGGCACATGATGAAAATGCCGCTCATAGATGGCGGGTGAAGTCGCGGGTCGAAACCCGCCGGCCGCGATGGCGGCAAGTGCCGCGGCCCAATCCTTCGGCGCCACGACCAGATCGATATCGGCCAGCCAGCGTTCACCGATCCGGCCGTCGTCGACCTCGAGCAGCCAGTTGGCGCCCTTCAGAAAGGCGAAGCAGACGCCGGCATCGCCGAGGATCGCGGCGATG
>JBGPNG010000084.1:0-6578 GCA_041487395.1 Dongiaceae bacterium | reverse complement strand
CTGGGACCGGCATATGGAAACGAACCTGCGGGCGCCGCTGGTGCTGAGCCAGGGCTTCGCGCGCCAGCTTCCCGAAGGGGCCGAGGGCAATATCGTCAATCTGCTGGATCAGCGGGTCTGGAAGCTGACCCCCTATTTCCTGTCCTACACGATAGCCAAGAGCGGGTTGTGGACGCTGACGCGGACCCTGGCCCTGGCGCTGGCGCCGCGCATTCGCGTCAACGGCATCGGCCCGGGGCCGACCCTACCGAGCGCCCGCCAGACTCTGGAGCAGTTCAAGCAACAGCAGAGCGCGGTTCCGCTGAAGCAAGGGGCGACGCCCGAGGAGATCGCCGCCACGGTGCGCTTCATTCTGTCGGCGCCCTCGATGACGGGGCAGATGATCGCCCTCGACGGTGGCGAGCATCTCGGCTGGGCGCAATCCTCGCGCGGCTTCGTTGCCAGCGAATGAGAGCAGGAGGAGAATAGCCCATGGTCAAGATCAAGACGGTCGCGGCGGCGAAGCCGGCGAATGCGGCGCGAACATCGGTGATGGGACGCGGCGAGTCCCGCATCTTCGTGCGCGATCTGATGCTGACCGCCAAGATCGGCCTGCACCAGCATGAGCGCATCGCCAGCCAGCGCATCCGCATCAATCTCGATCTGACCATCGCCGATAGCGGGCCCATCGACGACGACTACGACAAGGTGGTTTGCTATGGCGAATTGGTGACGGGCTTGCGCCATGTCGTCGGCGCCGGCCATGTCAATCTGGTCGAAACCCTGGCCGAGCGCATCGCCGAGATGTGCTTGGCCGATCGGCGCGTGCTCAGCGCGCGGATCCGGGTCGAGAAACTGGATGTCTTTCCCGAAGCGACCAGCGTCGGCGTCGAGATCGAGCGCTTTCAGCGGCGAACCTGACCGATCGTTCAGTGATCGGTCGAAGTAACACGGGAAGCCCTTGAAATAACGCGACTCTCCGTAGCACCGAAAACGGCCGCCAGCGGTCGAGTTTTGCACAGTCCCGCCGCTGGGCGGCCGAAAGCCAGAAGATTCAAGCGTGAATTTCTCTGAACGACAAAACTGTAACAACCCGGCGCAAAATTGATACGCAACTTCAATTACTTGATGTTTCTGCCCAATTTTTGGGCAAATAGATAAAAGCGATGGAATCGCTAGGCTCGGACACCGGCCAGCGCTAGTTTTCGACAAAGTTACCCACAGATTCCGTGGATATCTAACGGCGGCTCGAAACGGACCCCAGGGACGATGTCGGAAGATACCGCAGAGAACGGCCAGAATCCGCGCCCCGTGGGCGGCGTTCTCGCGCGCGGTCGGGAAGTGATCGTTGATGCGGTGAAGCGGCTGCCGGGGAGCCCCGGCGTCTATCGCATGCTGAACAAATCGGGCGACGCGCTTTATGTCGGCAAGGCGCGCAATCTGAAAAAGCGCGTCACCGCCTATACCCAGATCGGCAAATTGCCCGAGCGGCTGCGCCGCATGGTGGCCGAGACGACGCAGCTCGAAGTCGTCACCACCAATACCGAGGTCGAGGCGCTGCTGCTGGAGATCAATCTGATCAAGCGGCTGATGCCGCGCTACAACGTGCTGCTGCGCGACGACAAGTCGTTCCCCTACATCTTGATCACTGGCGACCATCCGGCCCCACAGATCGCCAAGCATCGCGGCGCCCGCACGCGCAAGGGCGACTACTACGGTCCCTTCGCCTCGGCCGGCGCCGTGCATCGAACGATCACCGTCTTGCAGCGCGCGTTTCTGCTACGCTCGTGCAACGACAGCGTCTACAGCAGCCGGACGCGACCCTGCCTGCTCCATCAGATCAAGCGCTGCTCCGCGCCCTGCACCAATCGCATCTCGCTGAGCGACTATGGACAACTCGTCGATCAGGCTCGCGATTTTCTCTCCGGCAAGAGCCGCGACGTTCAATCCCGCCTGGGCGCCGACATGCAGCAGGCGAGCGACAATCTCGATTTCGAGCGCGCCGCGGCACTGCGCGACCGCTTGCGCGCGCTGGCCCATGTCCAGGCCCATCAGGACATCAACGTCGCCGAAATCAAGGATGCCGATGTGATCGCCGCATATCAGGCGGGTGGACAGACCTGCGTCCAGGTGTTCTTCTTCCGCGCCGGCAGCAATTTCGGCAACCGCGGCTATTTCCCCAGCCATGATCGTCATCTGCCGCTGGCCCAGGTGATGGCCGGTTTCATCGCCCAGTTCTATGCCAACAAACCGCCGCCGCCCTTGATCCTGGTGAATGAACTGCCGGCCGAAGCCGCACTGCTGGAACAGGCCCTCGGCGTCAAGGCCGAGCGCAAGGTCGAGATCGGCCGGCCGATCCGCGGGGCGCGGCGCCATCTGATCGACAACGCCCTGGCCAATGCGCGCGAGGCGCTCGCCCGGCGCGTGGCGGAAAATGCCTCGCAGCGCCATCTTCTCGAGGGCGTGCAGGCGGCTCTCGGCCTCGAGCAGACGCCGCAGCGCATCGAGGTCTATGACAACAGCCACATCCAGGGCCGCAACCCCTATGGCGCCATGATCGTCGCCGGGCCGGACGGGTTCGTGAAATCGGCCTATCGCAAATTCGCCATCGCCGGCGAGATCGCGCCCGGCGACGACTACGCCATGATGCGGGAAATGTTGAGTCGGCGCTTCGCCCGGGTGCAGAAGGAAGACCCCGATCGCGAGCGCGGGCAGTGGCCCGATCTGGTGCTGATCGATGGCGGCGCCGGGCAGCTGGCGGCGGCCGAAGCAGCGCTTGCCGACCTCGGCGTCGACGACGTGGCGCTCTGTGCCATTGCCAAGGGGCCGGATCGCGACGCCGGCCGCGAACGGTTCTTCCGCCCCGGTCAGGCGCCCTTCAGCCTGGAGCCGCGCGATCCCGTTCTCTATTATCTGCAGCGCCTGCGCGACGAATCCCATCGCTTCGCCATCGGAACGCATCGGGCCAAGCGCTCGGCCGACATTTCACGCTCTCCCCTGGACGAAATCCCCGGCATCGGCGGCAAGCGCAAGCGCGCGCTATTGCTGCATTTCGGCTCGGCACGCAGCGTCGCCGCCGCCGGCCTGACCGATCTCGAATCCGTCGACGGCATCGACAAGGCGGTGGCGAAAAAGGTTTATGACCACTTCCACGGGCAAAGCTAAGATGGCCGGCGCCCGAGGACCCCGAACATGACCGCATTGCCCAACCTGCTGACCCTGTCGCGGATCGCGGCCATCCCGCTGCTCGTGATCCTGCTCTATTTCGACGGCCCCACCTGGCGTTGGGCCGCCTTGATCCTTTATGCCGCCGCCTGCATCACCGATTTCTTCGACGGTTATCTGGCGCGCAGCTGGCGCCAGGTCTCTGACCTCGGTCGTTTCCTCGATCCCATCGCCGACAAGCTGCTGGTCGCGGCCGTGATCCTGGTACTGGTCGCCGAGCGGCGGTTGACCGGCTGGACCGTGCTTCCGGCTTTGGTGATCCTGTGCCGCGAGATCCTGGTCTCCGGCTTGCGCGAATATCTCGCCAGCCTGCATGTGGGCGTGCCGGTCAGCCAGCTCGCCAAATGGAAGACGGTGCTGCAAATGCTGGCGCTGGGCTTCCTCATTCTCGGCGACAGCGGCCTGCCGGCCTGGCCGATCACGCTAATCGGCGAAGCGGGCTTGTGGATCGCCGCAGCACTGACCATGGTCACCGGCTATGACTATCTCAAGGCCGGCCTGCGGCATATGTAATGCGGACCATTGGCCTCGCCGGCTGGAGCGGCAGCGGCAAGACGACTCTGATCGTGCGCCTGCTGCCCGAACTGACGCGCCGCGGCTTGCGGGTCTCGACGATGAAACATGCCCATCACGGTTTCGACGTCGACCAGCCGGGCAAGGACTCATATCGCCATCGCGAAGCCGGGGCGACGGAGGTGCTGGTCGCCTCGGCCAGTCGCTGGGCCTTGATGCATGAGCATCGCGGCGCCGCAGAACCGACGGCGGCACAGTTGATCCAGCAAATGAGCCCTGTCGATCTTCTGATCGTCGAGGGCTTCAAGCGCGAAGGCCAGGACAAACTGGAGATTCATCGCCGGGCGACCGGCAAGCCCCTGCTCTACCCCGAGGATTCTCACATCGTCGCCGTATTGAGCGACGAGCCGCTGGCGGGCTGTCCCCTGCCCGTGATCGACATCGACGATGTCGCGGCGGTGGCCGATTTCGTGATCGCCCATTGCGGCCTGGCAACCCGGATCGCCGCGGCGGCCGGTTGAACGATGAAGCGACGGGCAATATGGCTCAGCTGACCGACGATTGCTTCGCCGCCGGCGGCCCGTTGATGAATCTCGACGAGGCCCTTGCCTTGCTGTTGCCGCGTGTCGTCCCCGTGGTCGAGAAGGAGACGCTTGCCCTCGGCGACACGCTCGGCCGCGTTCTGGCAGAATCCGTGATCTCACCCATCGCGGTGCCCGAAGTCGACAACTCGGCGGTCGACGGCTACGCCATCCATTTCGACGATCTCGATTCCACAAGCGAGACCACGCTGCCGGTCGTCGGCCGGGCCGCTGCGGGTCATCCCTATGACCGCGCTTTGCCGCGCGGCGCGGCCTTGCGCATCTTCACCGGCGCGCCCATGCCCGTCGGCCCGGATACCGTGATGATGCAGGAAGATTGCCGGCGCGAGGGCGATGCGGTCGTCCTGCGAGCCGGGATCAAACGCGGCAGCAACCGCCGCAAGGCGGGCGAAGACGTAAAGCTCGGCGCCACCATTCTCGAAACCGGCATCCGGCTGCGGCCGCAGGATATCGGTCTGGCGGCGGCGATCGGGCGCCGGACGCTCGAGGTTGCCCGGCCGCTGCGCGTCGCTTTGTTCTCCACCGGCGATGAACTGGCGGAACCCGGAGGGCCACTGCCCGCCGGCGCCATTTACGATTCCAATCGCTTCACCCTCGCGGCTCTGCTGCGCCAACTCGGCTGTTCGGTCAGCGACCTGGGCATCCTGGCCGATCGGCGCGAGACCGTGCGCGCGGCACTTGCCGGGGCTGCGGCAGGTCATGACGCGATCATCACCTCGGGCGGCGTTTCCGTCGGCGAAGAAGATCATGTGAAAGCCGTGGTCGAATCCCTCGGCCGCCTGCATTTCTGGCGCCTCGCCATCAAGCCCGGGCGGCCGATCGCGTTGGGACAAGTTGAGCAGGCGGGCCGGCAGATTCCCTTCATCGGCCTGCCCGGCAATCCCGTGGCGGCCATGGTCACCTTCCTGCGCGTCGTTCGGCCGATTCTGTTGCGCCTGATGGGCGGTCGGGATCTGGCGCCGCGGCTCTACAAGGTCCGCGCCCAGTTCGAGCATCGCAAGAAGAAGGGCCGACGAGAATTCCTGCGCGCCCGCCTGGTAATGGAGAGCGACGGCAGCCTGACGGCGATCAAATTCCCGCATGAGGGCGCCGGGATATTGAGCTCCCTGGTCGAAGCCGAAGGGCTGGTCGAATTGCCGGAAGCGTTGACCCGGTTGGAGCCCGGCAGCATGGTGGATTTCCTGCCGTTCAACGAGGTCGGCCGATGAAGCTGCTGTATTTCGCCTGGCTGCGCAGCAAGCTCGGCAAGGCGGGCGAGGAGCTGAATCCGCCCGCCGATGTCGCCACCGTTGCCCAGCTGCTCGATTGGCTGGAGACGGTCAGTCCGGCCCATAAAGCGGCCCTGGCCGATCGCCGCGCCGTGCGCGTCGCGGTCAACCAGGACTACGCCGCGCCCGACCATCCCGTGCGGCCGGGCGACGAGATCGCGCTGTTTCCGCCGGTCACCGGAGGCTAGCGTGATCCGACTCCAGCGCGAGGATTTCGACGTCGGCGCGGAACTCGACCGGCTGACCGCCGGCCGCACCGATATCGGCGGCCTTGCCAGTTTCGTCGGGCTGGTGCGCGCGCGAACCGAGGCTGGAGCGCTCACCGCCATGACCCTCGAGCATTACCCCGGCATGACCGAGAAGCGGCTGGCGGAAATCGCGGCCGAGGCCGCGCGGCGCTGGCCGCTCGCCGACACATTGATCGTTCATCGCTATGGCCGGCTTTCGCCCGGCGAGCGCATCGTTCTGGTCGCCACCGCGTCATCGCACCGGCAGGCCGCCCTGGAAAGCTGTCAATTCCTGATCGACTGGCTGAAGACCCAGGCGCCGTTCTGGAAACTGGAAGAAACCGCGGCCGGAAGTCAATGGGTCGCCGCCCGCGTGACCGACGACCGCGCCGCTGAGCGCTGGCGCAAACCCTGATGCCACCTCGAACGCAATCCCCCAATTTCGGAGACGCATCATGGCGGACAGCGACCTTTGCTATCTGAGCGCGGTCGAGGCACTTGCCGCCTTCAAGGCGCGCAAGCTGTCGCCGGTCGAGTTGATGCAAGCGGTGATCGATCGGGCCCAGAAGATCGAACCGAAGATCAACGCCTTTCCGATCAAGCACTACGAACGGGCCATGGAGCAGGCGAAAAAGGCCGAGGCCAGATATATGAAGACCGATGGGCGGATTCGCGCGCTCGAAGGCCTGGCGACCGCCATCAAGGACGAGACCACGATCAAGGGTGCGCGCTCGACCTTCGGTTCCCTGATCTTCAAGGACAAT
>JBGPNG010000083.1:0-6599 GCA_041487395.1 Dongiaceae bacterium | reverse complement strand
TGATGCCGTCTTCCATGGTCACTTCGATGCCGAGCCCGCCGAACTCGCCTTTCGTCTGTACCTGCATGTCTTCCCAATCCTTGGGATTGAGATAGCTGGAGTGCGGGTCGAGGGAGGTCAGCATGCCGTTGATCGCGGCTTCGACCAGTTTGTCGTCGGAGACCGGCTCGACATAGTCGGACCGGATCTTTTCGAAGACGTCGCCGAACAGATTGAGCTGTTGATAGGTATTGTTGTTGTTGTCGTTGCTCGACTGCCCGACGGCGGCCGAAAGCGACAGGAAAGCAACGGCGGCCGTCGCGGCCGCCAGCCAGGATCCACGTTTCATTTTTTCATTCCACTTTGCTGTCGCTCTTGCCGAGCCAGGGCACCGGATCGATCGGATGCCCGTCGCGACGTAATTCCATATATAGCTTGGGATTACCATCTTTCGATGGTCCCATTACGCCCACCGGCTCGCCGGCGAGCACCCATTGTCCGACGACCGCGTCGCTGCGCCCCAGCCCCGCAAGCAGGCTATGATACCCGCCACCATGTTGGATGATCAAGATTTCCCCATAGCTGCGGAAGGGGCCGCGGAATAGGACTTGGCCGTCAAAGGGGGCGACGACGGCCGCTTGCGCCCGGGATTCGAGCAGAATTCCCCTGCTCGACGATCCGGCGGCGTCCGATGCCCCGAAACGGGCGACGATCCGGCCGCTGACGGGGGGTGTCAGGCTGCCCGCCTGGGTCGGGAAAGGCCGGATATTTTCGGGCATTGCGGCCATCGCCGGCTGGCGTTGCTTCTCCGCGGCGAGCTTTTCCAGTAAATCACGCAGATCCTGGGCTTGCGCGGCGAGTTTGGCGCTTCTGGCGTTGGCGGCGCTGGCCTGGGCGGCCGTCTGGCGTTGCAGGCTGGCCTTCTGCTGCAACAGCTCGGCAATTTGCTGACGCTCACGATCGAGCACGCTCGCCAGGGTTTGGGCATGGGTCCGCCGGCCGTCGATTTCTTTGCCCAGCTGGCTCAATTGGGATAGTTCCCCCGCCAGGCCCGCCGCACGGCGCCGCAGCTCCGGCACGGCAAAATTCAGAAGCAAGCTGCCCCGGGCGATATCGAGCGGGTTTTCGCCGACGAGCGCCGCCCCCGGCGGCGTCATCGCCAGCCGTTCGAGGGCGGCGAGGCTCAACAGCAAGGCATGGCGCTTGCGGTTCAGCTCGGCCGTCTTGACGGCTCGGGTCTCCTCGAGCGTCGCCAAGGTTGCTTCGAGATCGCTCAATTCCTTCTCGGCCTGCTGGGCGGCCGCGGCGCGCTGCACGAGACGGGCTTGCAGGCCCGCTGCTTCCTTGCTCAGCGCCGCCGCGGCTGCCGCGAGAGCCGCCGCCTTTTGCTTGCTGGCCTGGAGTGCGGCTTCGACACCTTGAAGTTGCTGGCTGTTCTTGTCTTGGGCATGGAGGGTTGCCGGTGCGAACGCCGCCAGGCTCGATGCGACCAGCAGACGGAAAATAAACCGCCTAGGCAGAAACACGGTTCGTGCGACCTGCCTCACCCACGGCTGCAGTGCCCGTTCTGGCGGCGCTCGTCAGCAACGAGTGGCCGGTCATCGCCGCTGGCTGCGGGAGGCCCATGAGTGCCAGCAATGTGGGGGCGATATCGGCCAATCGACCATCACCGATTCCGGTGACATCCGCCGGCGCATTGACCAGCACCAGGGGAACCCGGTTCAAGGTATGCGCGGTGTGGGGCCCGCCGGTCAGCGGATCGCACATCATCTCAGCATTGCCATGGTCGGCCGTCACCAGCAACGCGCCGCCCGTCTTCACGATCGCCTGCTCCAAACGTCCGAGGCAGCGATCGACGGCCTCGACCGCGGCGATTGCCGCCGCGAGCTTGCCCGAATGGCCGACCATATCGGTGTTGGCGTAGTTGACGACGATGAAATCGAAGCTGCCCCCGGCGATGGCGGCGACCAGTTTGTCGGTCATCTCATAGGCCGACATCTCGGGCTTCAGATCGTAGGTGGCGACTTTGGGGGAGGGCACCAGGATGCGTTCTTCGCCGGGGAAGGGCCGCTCCTCCCCGCCATTGAAGAAAAATGTGACATGGGCGTATTTCTCGGTCTCCGCGATGCGCAATTGGCGCCGCCCGGCCCGCGCCACCAGTTCGCCCAGCGTGTCGCGCAATTCTTCCGGGGCAAACAGGATTTTGTGAAAGGCGTTGAGCTGCACCGAATATTCGCTCATGGCGAGAGCGGCGGCGAAATGGGGGCGGTGTGGTCGCGCGAAGCCGCTGAAATTTGGATCGAGCAGGGCTGCCATGATCTGACGAACGCGATCGGCGCGGAAATTGGCCATGACCAGGCCGTCACCCTCGCGCATGCCGGCATAGCCTGCGATCGCCGTCGGCTTGATGAATTCATCCGTTTCGCGGCGGGCATAGCCGGCGGCGACCGCAGCATCCGCGCTCGATGCCCTCTCGCCGGCACCCTGCACCAGATTGGCATAGGCCAAAGCGAGGCGCTCCCAACGCTTGTCGCGATCCATCGCATAGTAACGCCCGCCCACCGTGGCGATCACGGCACTGGGCGCCTGCCGCGCGAATGTCGCAAGATATTCGCTGGCGCTTTCGGGCGGCGTATCGCGCCCATCGAGAAAAGCATGGACCAGCACCTCGATACCGGCGGCGGCGATATAGGTTGCCAATGCGGCGATATGTGTTTGATGGGAATGCACGCCGCCCGGCGACAGCAGGCCCATCAGATGGCAGCGCCCGCCGCTCGCCTTCAGTTTGGCGATGAAATCGATCAGTTGGGGATTGCGCGCCAGTTCGCCCGAGGCGACGGCCGCGTCGATGCGCGGCAGGTCCTGCATGACCACGCGTCCGGCGCCGATGTTCATATGGCCGACTTCGGAATTGCCCATCTGTCCGTGGGGCAGGCCGACCTGGAGCTCGGAGGCGTCGATCAGCCCATGGGGAGCCTCCGCCATCCAGCGATGCCAGGTCGGCGCGTTTGCCAGCGTCACGGCGTTGCAGGCGCCCGCTGGCGCATGGCCCCAGCCATCGAGGATGCAAAGCACGACGGGACGCGGCGTCATGGCGGCGGGGCTAATTGCCGGCCACGGGATAGATGCGCCGGAACAGGATGTCCTTGCCATAAAGCGCGGCATCGTCCTGCTCGGCCATGAAGGCGGCGATCTTGGCCGTATCGTCGGTCAGCAACAGGGTCTGGCCTTCGCCCTCGCCGCTGATCTGGCCTTTCAGCTTGCCGGCGCTGACCGCGGCGATGAAGGGCCTGTCATCGATGAAATGGGCATCGAGCTTGCCGTCGGCTTCCATCTGGTAGGCGATGAAGACATATGTTGCGGCCCCGCCGGAATCCTCGCCGCCGGCATCCGCCGTCTGCAGACTGACGATGCGCCGCTTGCCGACGGTGCTGACGAAGCCCTGGTAGTGATCGGCCTCGCCGCCGCCGTCCTTCTTGTGGTTGATCGTATAGACATCGATCATGCCTTGGCCGCCGTCGAAGACATGCAGGAACAGGCGGCCGTCTTCCCAATCGGCCTGCCATAGACCGTCGAGCGCCGGGTCCTTGACCGCGTTTCCAGGCTCGCCCGCCGGATTTTGCGATTCGGGGACGCAGGCGGCGAGGGCGATGGTCAGGAAAAGGGCGCCAAATCTCGGCAGCAGGCGATGCACGGGCCGGAAATTCATGGGCCGGACAATAACGGCAAGTCAGGCCCGATGATAGGGGTGGCCGGCCAGGATTTGCTGGGCCCGGTAGAGCTGTTCGGCGATCAATCCGCGCACCAGAAGATGGGGCCAGGTCATGGGCCCGAGGGAGAGTTGCAGATCGGCCGCCTTCGTCAAGCCGGCGTCGAGCCCGTCGGCGCCGCCGATGAGGAAGGCGACCTCCGCGACCCCCCTGTCGCGCCAGCGGTTCAACTGGCCGGCGAAGGCGCGCGTATCCATCGCCCGCCCATGTTCGTCGAGAGCCACCACGACGGGCTTGCCCTGGCGCCGGGCCAGGGCGGCGCGCAGCAATTCCCCCTCGCGATGCTTCATTTCGCCGCCGCCCCGCCGGCGGCGTTCCTCGACCTCGACCAGTTCGAGCGCCGGTCGCAGGCGGGCCTGATAGTCTTCGAACAGGGCCCGCGCGGGGCCGGGCTTGGCCTTGCCGACCGCTAGCAGAAGAATTCGCACGAGCGCCTCCCGGTTTGTTACATTGGCCGCCGATGTTGCTCGCCACGCCCACTCGCCTGCCCCAGCGTATCGCGATTTTCATCGTTCCGAAATTTTCCATGATGGATTTCACCGCGGTCATCGAGGCGCAGCGCATCGCCAATCGCATGAGCGGACGCCAGCTCTATAGCTGGCATATCCTGTCGAAGGACGGCCGGCCGGTCGTCGCCAGCAACGGCATCCCGATGGCGCCGGAGGCGCCCCTGGCCGAGGCCGGGCGTTACGATCTGCTGATCGTCAGCGCCGGCATGGATGGCCATCTCTACGAAGACAAGGAGGTTTTCGCCCAGCTTCGCCGCATCACTCGCCGCGGCATGGATATCGGCGCGATGAATCTGGGCAGCTATCTTCTCGCCCGCTCCGGCCTGCTCGACGGCTATCGCTGCACCGTGCATTGGGAAAACCTCTCGGGCTTCACCGAAGCCTTTCCCCAGCTCGAAGTCACCAGCGAATTGTTCGAGATCGACCGCGACCGCTTCACCTGTTCGGGCGGTATAGCGGCCTTCGATCTGATGATGCATGTCATCACCGCCCAGCATGGCTTTGCGCTGGCGACATCGGTTTCCGATCAAATCATCCATGAGCGCATTCGCGACAAGCGCGACCGCCAGCGCATGGCCTTGCCGGCGCGGCTCGGCATCCGCCATCCCAAGCTGCTGGCCGCTATCCGGCGCATGGAAGAGAATTTGGAAGAACCGGTCAGCCGGGCCGAACTTGCCCGCACGGTCAAGGTTTCCGCCCGCCAGCTCGAGCGTCTGTTCCGCAAATATCTCGCGCGCACGCCGACGCGCTTCTATCTCGAACTCCGGCTCGACAAAGCCCGTCACCTTCTCCAGCAGACCGGAATGACCGTGCTCGATGTCGCTCTAGCCTGCGGCTTTGTCTCCGCTTCGCATTTCTCGAAATGCTATCGCGAGCGCTTCGACAAGACGCCACGCGCCGAACGCCAGCGGCCGAGCTGAAGCATCGATTCGATTTTATCTCATGCTTCGACTAGTTCAGCATGAGCAACCCCCACCCCACCCTAACCCGCCCCCACAAGGGGGGCGGGAAAAGAAGGGATGACGCATTTTCTTCCCCCCCTCGATGGGGCGGGCTGGGGTGGGGGTGATCATCCGTTGATACTCGGCCTGCCAAAGAGAGGCTGCGAGTCGACCCGCCAGGCGCGTTGAAGCGATCTCGACTCTCCGCGGCCCGTCGGGCATGTTCCGATCCCAACCAGAGGAGCAGAGATGCCCAATCTCGACAAGTCAGGGCCCGACAAACCGGACCATGTCTATCTCGTCGATGGGTCGGGTTATATTTTCCGGGCTTTCCATGCGCTGCCGCCGATGACGCGGCCGGACGGCACGCCGGTCAACGCCGTCTATGGCTTCACCAATATGCTGCTGCGGCTGGTGGAGGATAGCGATGCCGAATACATCGCCGTCATCTTCGACGCCGGCCGGCGCTCCTTCCGCAACGATCTATACGCCGAATACAAGGCCCATCGCCCGCCGCCGCCGCCCGAGCTGATACCTCAGTTCGCTCTTATTCGCGATGCGACGCGTGCCTGCAACGTGCCGGCGATCGAGCTCGCGGGCTTCGAGGCCGACGATCTGCTCGCCACATACGCCAAACTGGCAGCCGCACAGGGTCACATCGTCACCATTGTCTCGTCCGACAAGGATTTGATGCAGCTCGTCGGCGGCAATATCACGTTGCTCGATCCGATCAAGAACCGGCACATCGGCGAGGCCGAGGTGAAGGAGAAATTCGGCGTCAGCCCCGACAAGGTGATCGACGTTCAGGCGCTGGCCGGCGATTCCACCGACAACGTCCCCGGCGTGCCGGGCATCGGCGTGAAGACCGCGGCCGAGCTCATCAACACCTATGGCGATCTGGATCAGCTGCTGGCGCGGGCCGGCGAGATCAAACAGCCGAAGCGACGCGAGAGCCTGATCGCCAATGCCGATCTCGCGCGGCTGAGCCGCGATCTGGTGCGCCTCAAGGATGACGTGCCGCTGCCCGCACCGCTCGAATCCTTCGCCAGGCGCGAACCCGATCCGGCCCACCTTTTTCCCTTCCTCAAGGACAATCAGTTTCGCTCGATCCTGACGCGCATGGAGCAGCGGTTATCGAAAGCCGCGCCGCTGCCGGAGACGGGCAAGCCGGCCGAAAGCCAAGCCGCCCCGCGTCCCGCAGGCATGGCAGAGGCGAAGCCCGTCACCGCGCGAGCGATTCCCATGGCGCCGTCTGAGAGGCCCGCCGCCGCCGAGGGCGATCGCAGCGGCTATGTCCTGGTGCAGGATTTGGCCACGCTCGAGGGCTGGATCGCCGAAGCCAAATCGGCGGGCAAGGTCGCCTTCGATACGGAAACGACATCTCTCGACAGCATGCTCGC
>JBGPNG010000082.1:0-6618 GCA_041487395.1 Dongiaceae bacterium | reverse complement strand
CGATGCGCTTGAGGTCATCGACTGGCTGGCCAAGCAGCCCTGGTGCACGGGAGCGGTCGGCATGATCGGCATCTCCTGGGGCGGGTTCAACGGGCTGCAGGTTGCCGCCCGCCGCCCAGCCGCGCTCAAGGCCATTGTCACCATCGCATCGACGGACGATCGCTATGCCGACGACATTCATTTCATGGGCGGCTGTCTGCTGGGCGACAAACTCGGCTGGGCCTCGACAATCTTTTCCGTCAATGCGGCACCGCCCGATCCGGCGATCGTAGGGAAGCGCTGGCGCAAGATGTGGTTGGAGCGCCTCGACAAGGACGGGCTCTGGTTGCTCGACTGGCTGAAGCATCAGCGCCGCGACGCTTTCTATAAGCATGGCTCGGTCTGTGAAGACTGGTCCGCCATTCAATGCGCGGTCTATGCCGTCGGCGGCTGGACCGACGGCTATTCCAACGCGGTCTTCCGCCTGCTGGCCAACCTCAAGGGCCCGCGCAAGGGATTGGTCGGCCCCTGGGCGCATAAATATCCTCACTTCGCCCAGCCGGGTCCCGAGATCGGCTTTCTTCAAGAATGCCTGCGCTGGTGGGACCAATGGCTGAAGGGTCGCGACACGGGGATCATGAAAGAGCCGATGCTGCGCGCCTGGATGGAAGATCCGGTGCCGCCACGCACGCATCATCCGGAAAAGCCGGGCCGCTGGGTGGCCGAAGAATCCTGGCCGGCGAAATCCATCGCCGATCGGCATTGGCATCTTGAACCGGGACGGCTCGTCGAAGGCGCCGCCGCCGCCCCAGGGGACGTCCTCGCCATCCGATCGCCGCTTGCGACCGGGATTGCTTCGGGCTCCTGGTGCCCCTATGGCGTCGGCCATGACCAGCCGGCCGATCAGCGCGCCGAAGCCGGCGGCTCGCTCGTCTTCGACACGGGCCCGCTGGCGAAGGACATCGAGATCCTGGGCGCGCCTGTCGTCGAGCTCGATCTTTCGGCCGACCGCAGCAATGCCATGGTCGCCTGCACCTTGTCGGAGATCATGCCGGATGGTGCCGTCACCCGCGTCACCTATGGCCTGTTGAACCTCACCCATCGCGAAAGTCACGAGAACCCGACGCCGCTCGTGCCCGGCCAGCGTTACAAGGTGCGCCTGCGGCTGAACGAGGCCGGCCACCGCTTCGCGGCGGGCAACCGCCTGCGCCTGGCCATTTCCACGTCCTATTGGCCGATCGCCTGGCCCTCGCCCGAGGCGGCGACGGTATCGATCGCCAGCGGATCGAGCGGTATCTCCCTGCCGGTCCGGCCCAAGAAGGCCGAGGATGCGAAATTGGCGCCCTTCGCCGAATCCGAGGGATCGGCGCGCCTAAAGAAAAACTACCTTGAGGCGCCGACGGAAAAGCGGACGATCTCGACCGACCGGGTGACCGGCAAGGTTCTGTTCGAACTCGCCGAATCCGACGGCACCTATCGGATCGAGGATATCGACCTGACCGTCACCATCCGCCGGCGCCGGCGCTTCTCCATCCACCCGGACGACCCGAATTCGGTGCGGGGCGAGATTCATTGGTTCCGGGCTTATTCACGGGGGTCATGGCGCGTGTCGGCCGAAAGTAATATCCTTCTCACCAGCGATCGCGACATCTTCCGCGTGAACGCGCGCCTGGACGCCCATGAAGGCGAGATCAGAGTTTTCAGTCGCAACTGGGACGAGCGCATTCCGCGCGACCTCATGTGAGGGCGCGCAGGCGGTGTCGGAGACGGGAGAGTCAACCAATAAACGGGAGAGCCAACACATGACGATCAAATTCACGGACCGTGGAATTACCAGGCGTCGTCTGCTGCAGGGTGCGGCCATCGCCGGCATCGCGGCCGCCGCCGGCCCGAAATACTCGCTGGCCGCGGGCGGCAGCGTGCTGCGCGTACGTTCATATGCCGATATCCAGAACCTCGACCCGGCCCACCGCACGGGCCAGCCCGATGGCGACGTGATGAATTGCATCTTTGCCAGCCTGGCGGTCTACAAGGCCGGCGACACCTGGAGCTGGCAGCCCTTCGCCGCCAAAAGCATCAAGCAGCTCGATCCGACCCATGTGGCCTTCGAACTGCATCCGGGGATCATGTATTCCGACGGCTTCGGCGAGATGACCGCCGACGACGCCAAATTCTCCTTCGAACGGATGATCGATCCCAAGACCAAGTCGGAATATGTCGACGACTGGGCCCAGCTCGACCATGTCGAGGTGAAGGACAAGTATTCCGGCGTCATCGTGCTGAAGCAGGCCTTCGCCCCGTTGTGGAACAGCACGCTGCCGACCGACAGCGCCATCATCCTGCCGCAGAAGGCGATCGAGGCCGCCGGCGGCAAGTTCGACACCAAGCCGCCCTGCACGTCGGGTCCCTATCGGATCAAGAGCTGGGAGCCGAAGACGAAACTGGTGCTGGAGCGCAATCCGGATTGGAAGCTGACCAAGCCGGACTTCGATGAAATCCACGTCATGCCGATCGAGGATGAAAAGACGGCGGAACTGGGCTTCGAAGGCGGCGAACTCGACTACACCTGGACGAGCGTCAGCTCGATCCCGCGCTACCTGAAGAATCCACCGGCCGGCGCCAAATTCGTGCGCAAGCCCTCGCTCGCCTACGTCTGGATGGGCATCAATCAGGATTTCCCGCAGTTCAAGGATATCCGCGTTCGCCAGGCCATCCAGTACGCGGTCGACCGCAAGGCGGTGGTGGAAGCCGCATATCTGGGCGCTGCCGAGACTTCGACCGGCCTGATCGCGCCGGGCCTGCCGGGGCATCGGACCAAGGGGCTTATTTCCCACGACGTGGCGAAAGCCAAGAAGCTGCTGAAGGAAGCCGGGCTTGAGAACGGTTTCACCTGCACGCTGGCAATTCTCAATAAGGCCGAGCGTCTGGCCGCCGCCCAGGTCGTCCAGGCCAATCTGGCCGAGGTCGGAATCACCGTTCAGATCGAGCCGCATGACAGCGGCACCTTCTGGTCGCTGGGCTCGGAGAAGGCCGGCAGCAGCTGGAAGACTCTGCAGCTCATCATCGATCGCTTCTCGATGGAGCCTGACCCGAGCTGGGCGACCGCCTGGTTCACACCCGAACAGATCGGCGTGTGGAACTGGGAACGGTTCAACAGCAAGGAATTCGGCGACCTGCACAAGAAGGGCCTGACGGAGCTGGATCCGGCCAAGCGGGCAACAATGTACGTCAAGATGCAGAACCTCATGGAGGAATCGGGCGATTACGTGTTCCTCACTCATGAGGCGACGGGCGTTCTCTACAGCAACAAGATCGTGCCTGCCTTGCGTCCGGACGGGATCCCCTTGTTGTCGCGATTCAAGAAGGCCTGATCCTCGGCCGAACAGCGGAGGTTGGCACCTCTAGATGTTGACCTACGCGGTGAAGCGCCTGGGCCTGGCACTCGCCGTGGTCGGAGCGGTGATCGCAGTGGTGTTCGTGATGATTTATGTCATCCCGGGCGATCCAGCTGCGGTCGCCCTCGGACCGCGGGCGAGTCCGGCCCTGGTCGCGGAACTTCGCCAACGGATGGGGCTCGATAGGCCGTTACCCATTCAGATTGTCCGATTCTACGGCTCGGTTCTCTCCGGCCATCTCGGAAACGATATTCTGAGCAACGAGAGCGTACTGACCATCATTCTCGGCCTCATGCCGCACACTTTGCGGCTCATTCTCGGGGCCATGAGCTGGTCGATCCTGCTCGGCATTCCGCTGGGCTGCCTCTCGGCCATGCGGCCCGGCTCGATTTTCGATCGCATCACCGCCGTGCTCTCGGTTTCGGTGATCGCGGTACCAGCCTTCGTCATCGCGATATATGCGTTGTTGATATTTTCCATCGGCTTGCATTGGTTCCCGGCCATCGGGGCGGGCGAGGATCCGATGGACGAACTCTATCATCTGGTCTTGCCGTCGCTCGCGATCGGGCTCGGCTGGGTGGGATATATCGCCCGCATGCTGCGGGCCTCGATCCTGGACGTCCAGGGCGAGAACCATGTCCGCACGGCGCGGGCCTTCGGTCTGTCGGAGCGCAAGATCGTCTTCGACTATGTGCTGCGGATCGCCATTTTGCCGACATTGACCGTGCTTGGCATCGGCATCGGCCAGATGCTGTCGAGCGCGGTTTTCGCCGAGATCGTGTTCGCGCGCCCCGGAATCGGCAAGCTCGTCTATGACGCGATCATCACGCGAAACTATCCCATCGTCACCGGCACGGTGCTGGTGACCACGGCATTCTTCGTCCTGGTCAATCTGATCGCCGATCTGTTCATCGCCTGGCTCGACCCCCGTGTCCGATACAGCCTCCAGCGCTAGCGGGGCGGCCGCCTACCGCCCTCGGGGCCGCGGGCCCCTGCGCCGCATATTGGGCGAGCCGCTGGGCGGTCTCGGCGCTGGCCTGGTCGCCTTGGCCGTGCTGGGTGCGATCTTCGCCGGTGTCATCGCAGTCCACGATCCGATCACCATAGCGCCGATCGACCGCTTTCTGGCGCCCTCCGGCGATCATCCCTTCGGTACGGACAATCTGGGCCGCGACTTGTTCGCCCGCGTCCTTTTCGGCAGCCGCATCGCGCTCAGCGTATCGCTGGGCGCCACATTTCTGTCCCTGCTGCTGGGTGTCAGTGCCGGCCTGGTCGCAGGATACGGCCCGCGCTGGCTCGACAATGGGCTGCTGCTGGTCTTCGATGCCCTCAAATCCTTTCCCACCGTCATGCTGGCACTGTTCCTGGTAACGCTTACCGGCCCCAGCCTGCAGGCCGTGGTCCTCGTCGTCATCATTGCCAACGCGCCCTCCTATGCCCGCATGGCGCGGACCCAGACCATGTCGCTGCGCCATGCCGAGTTCGTTCTGGCCGAGCAGTCCCTGGGCGCGGGCGCCGTCCGCATCATTTCGACCCACATCCTGCCCAATATCATCGGCCCGCTCCTCATCGTCGCCTCGATGGATATTCCCGTCGTCGTCGCCATCGAGGCGGGGATGAGCTTCCTTGGTCTCGGTGTCCGGCCGCCCACGCCCTCCTGGGGCAGCATTCTGAACGACGGCTTCTCCTATATCCGGGAATCGCCCTGGCCGGTGCTGGCCGGGGGCTTGCCCATCATCGTCACGACGCTGGGATTCACCTTCCTGGGCGAGGCCTTGCGCGACGCTTTCGATCCGAAGCGCTCGGGCGGCGAGAAGCGATGAAACCGCCGGCATTGCAGGTCCAGGGGTTGAACCTCGTCTATCGCACCGAGGGCGGGCCGCTTCATGCCCTGCGCGATGTCTCCCTCGATGTGGCGCCGGGCGAGATCGTGGGCATCGTGGGGGAAAGCGGCTGCGGCAAGTCGAGCCTGGTCCAGGCCATTCTGCGATTGATGCCGGCCAATGCGACGATCGCCAGCGGCCGGATCGCACTCGAAGGCGTCGATCTCCTCGGCCTCGATCCAGAGGCCATGCGCGGCTTGCGCGGCGACCGCATGTCCGTCGTCTTTCAGGATCCCATGACGGCGCTCAATCCGGTTCTTTCCGTCGGCCGGCAGATGATCGATATCCAATATCGGCGCGCCGGTTCGCGCGCGGCCAAGCGAGGGCGCGCCGTGGACATGCTGAAACGCGTGCGCATTGCCGATCCCGAGCGCCGCCTCGACCAGTTTCCCCATGAATTCTCCGGCGGCATGCGCCAGCGCGTTGCCATCGCCATGGCCCTGATGGCCGAGCCGGCGCTGCTGATTGCCGACGAACCGACCACTGCCCTCGACGCCACCTTGGAAATCGCCACCATCGAGCTGCTGAAAAAGCTTCAGCGCGAGATCGGCTGCGCCATCCTGTTCGTCTCCCATCATCTGGGCGTAATCGCCGAGCTCTGCGACCGGGTCAATGTGATGTATGCCGGCGAGGTGGTGGAGAGCGGCGATGTGCGGTCCGTCTTTCATCGGCCGAGCCACCCCTATACCCTACGCCTGCTGGCTTGCGACCCGGCGCGGGTGGCCGAGCGCTCGCGCCGGCTGCCGACCATTCCGGGCGATCTGCCGGATCTGGTGAACCTGCCTTCCGGTTGCGTCTTCGCCGCGCGCTGCCCGCAAGTCTTCGCGCCTTGCCGTCACGCGCCGCCGCCCTTCGTTCGGATTGCCGGCGGGCAGATCTCGCGTTGCTATCTTGCCGTCGAGGACAAGGCCGGATGACGGCGCTTTTGCAGGTTCGCGATCTCGTCGTCCGTTTCAACCAGGGCGGCGTCCTTACCCGCTTGGTCAAGGGCCGCTCCGAGGCGATCGATGCGGTTGCCGGCGTCTCATTCTCTATCGCGCCGGGCGAGACCTTTGCCCTGGTGGGCGAATCTGGCTCGGGCAAGACGACGCTGGCCCGCGCCATCATCGGTCTCGTTCCCGTGTTGTCCGGCGATGTCCAATTCGAAGGCCGTCCCATCGGCGGATTGCGCGGCGCGGCGCGGAAGCCATTGCTTCGCGAGATCGCGATGATCTTTCAAGACCCGGTCGGCAGTCTAAGCCCCCGCTTTACCGTGCGTGGCCTGCTGGCTGAACCCTTTCGCATCCATGGCCTGGCCGAGCGCGACCTGGACGCCGAGGTCGACCGGCTGCTGGGTCTGGTCGGCCTGCCGCGGGCGATGG
>JBGPNG010000081.1:0-6623 GCA_041487395.1 Dongiaceae bacterium | reverse complement strand
GTACCGCAAGATCGCGCCAGATGCCGCTATGGGTCTTGGCCGAGCGCCGGTTGAAGGCGACCAAGGCGTCGAGCGACGCCGCCGCATCCGCCTCGCTCGCCTTGGGCAAGAAGGCCGCGGGATCGAACCCGTCGAAGGCCTCGAGACGAACGCCCGAGGCGGCGGCCACGGCCTCGACCTCGCGGGCGAGCGCGATCAGCAAGGCGCGATGGCGCGGCGCGGCAAGGCAATCGGCAATCGAGTCATTGGTCAGCGCCGTGGCGAAGAGCAACGCGCCATAGGCGAGCTTGCTCCACAGATAGCCCCAGATATTGGTCGTCAGCACGGCTCTGTCGTCGAACTTCGACAACAGCCGGTGCAGATTCCGAATGCGCGGCGTGGTGCGGCCGTCGAGTTCGCCGATGACGACGGCGCCCCGGCCCGCGTACTGGATCACGCCGGGCGACAGGTAATCGGCGCCGAAATTGATGAAGGCGCCGATGGTGCGGCTTTCGCCCAGCCTCTCGGCGATGATTTGTTCATTGAGGCCGTTTTGCAGCGAGACGACGCAGCCCTCATCGGCGACGAAAGGCGCCAATGCTGCGACCGCGGCGGCCGTGTCCGGCGCCTTGACGCAAAGGAAGACGGTATCGAATTTGCCTTCAATTTCGCCGGGAATCGCCGCCGGTGCCGTGACCCGAAATTCCTCGATCGGTCCGGTGATCTGCAATCCATCCCGGGCGATTGCCGCCACATGTTCGGCCACCCGATCGACGAATAGAACGGGCTGGCCGGCGCGGGCGAGATACGCCCCGACCGTTCCGCCGATGGCCCCGGCGCCCCAGACCAGAATGGGCGATGGGTTCATCCCCAGTTCTGCTCGATGAGCGCCCGGGTCTCCTCTACGGCGACGGCCCACAAGGCCATCATGTCATCATCGGATTTTTCGTAATAGCCGCCGAAATTTCCGTCGCCGAGCTTCATGCGAATCTCCTGCGCGTTCGAGCCCAGCACCTTGTCGAAGTCGACCATGGGCTTCTGCTGCGCCGGCGTGACCGCGCCCTCGAGCCGCGTCCAGGGAAAGTTCTCCATCCAGGAGGCATGGGAGGCGATGGGATCGATCGCCTTCACCTTCGCCCAGGTCTTGGGCGCGTTCCACCAGTTGTGGAATTTGACGCGCGTGCCCGGATTGTCGGTCATCCATTCCTGGGTCAAGATCTGGGCGGGCGAATTCCCGCCATGGCCGTTGACGATGAGGATTTTGCGAAAGCCCTGCTCGAACAGACTGTCGAGGATGTCTTCGATGACCTTGAGGAAGGTCGCCATGCGCAGTGTCACGCTGCCGGGAAATGCCCGGAAATAGGGCGTGATGCCATAGTTGACCGGCGGGAAGACCGGGACGCCGGTGGGCTTGGCCGCGTCGACGGCGACGCGTTCCGACAGAATGCAATCGACCATGAGGCTCAGCTGCGCATGCTGCTCGGTGCTGCCGATGGGCAGGACCGCACGGTCGTCGCGCTTCAGATAATCTTCGACCTGCATCCAGCTCATGTCCTTAATTCTCATGGGATCTCCTCACGGGCGCGGAGGGCTCGGCGGCGGGTGGCTCGCCGGTGGATTGGGTCGCCAGCGTGCCGCGGATGTCTTCCAGCATCGGCAACAGGATCTGATCGATCTCGCGCGGATCGGGGGTGTGGCGATATTCGAAGGAGGGCGCATCGGCCGGCAGCATGCCGATGACGCGTTCGGATCCGGACGCTCGCACGACCACCTCGGCGCCCTGCAGCACCTGGGCGAGATCGGGGCTTTCCAGCAGGGTTGCCCGGATGTCGTGGACATGCGGGGCGAAGCGCTGGACGCCGGCCTTCATGAAGGGCAGAAATTCGGGGAATGTCGAAACGATGGCGACCCGCGCCAAAGGATCAATCTGGGCGAGCAATGTCCGGGTCCGCTCCGAGGGGATATAGCTGATCCCCATCACCCGTTTCTTGGGCCCCAGAATCTCCAGAACCTCCGCCTTGCGATTGGCGAGCGTCAGGACGAGGTCGGCATTGAGAGCGCGCTTGCGCGCGAGTTCGTCGGTGGATATGGCGCTCAAGGTGGTCGTATGAATGCTGTCGCCCCGGGGCAGGCGCGCCTGGATATCGGCGCCATAGGCGCGCGTCGCTTCCTCGAAAATGCCGACGAACACCAGCCGCAGGCCCCGCATGGCGTGGCTGCGCCGGTTGATCCGCGCATTGACGAGAGCCACCAGATCGGCACCGGTCAATCCCGCCGCATCCGCTTCGTCGAGCAGGGCATCGATGCGGGGCTGCAGTTCGAGCAGCTTGGGGCGGACCTGGGCCAAGACGGAGGTGCTGACGAATGTGCCGTGGCCGGGCTTGGTTTCCAACAGGCCGACGGCCTTCAATTCCTTATAGACCTGGCTCACGGTCATGGGCGCGATGCCCAGCTGGCTTGCCATGGCACGCACCGGCGGCAGACGCAGCCCCGGCGCCAATTGACCGCAGACGATGCCGTATTCGATCACGCCGCGAAGCTGGCTGCCCAGCGGAACCGGCAAGTCAGGATCGATATTGAAGGGCATCGAAAGGCTTTTCGGCAGTTGTGTTATCGTACACTATAACACCATGTCCCGAGCATCAAGCCGCTGGTTGTTTAAGAGTAGAGTCACGCCTCGTTCGAGTTTGCGAGTCGCCTCAATAACTTCAAGGCGCGAACCATGCGATCATCCCCACCTTGCGGCCAAGTTGACAGGGGCTGGTGACCATGGTGTCATAATGAATTATAACAATAACGCTACCTTCGTAGCCATTTCCCAGGGAGAGTCTCCGATGAACCGATCGATTCGCATGCTGGTTCTGGCCGGCCTTTTGCTTGGCCTGACGTCGGCAGCCGAGGCGGTAACTCGCGGCGGCAAGATGGTTTATGCCCGCTACGCCGATTCGCTGTTCCTCGATCCGGTGTTGAACGATGCCAATGTCGACATCTGGGTCCTGACCAACCTTTACGACACGCTGCTGCAGCCGACCGCCGACGGCAAGGGAGTCACCCCCGGCCTCGCCACGGCCTATCAGGTCTCCGACGATGGCCTCACCTTCACGCTTACGCTGCGCCAGGGGACGAAATTCTCCGATGGCTCGCCCATCGCGGCCGACGACGTCAAATGGACTCTCGACCGGGCGCGCAATCCCAAGGAAGGCATCTGGAATTTCATTCTGGAATCGGTCGATTCCGTCGAGATCCAGGGCGCGGACAAGGTGGCCTTGCATCTGAAACACCCCGACCCGACCCTGGCCGCCGGGCTAGCCACCTTCAACACGGCAATCATGCCCATGAAACAGTTCGAAGCCATGCCGGGTGCCACGGAAGACGACAAGGCCAAGGCCTTTGCCGAGAAGCCGATCGGCTCCGGCCCCTTCATGTTCGACAGCTGGCAGCGCGGCACCCAGATGGTGCTGAAGCGCAATCCCTATTACTGGCAGATGGGCGAGGACGGCAAACCTTTGCCCTATCTCGATGAGGTCGATTTCCCGATCATCCCCGATGACGCCACCCGCATCCTGAAGCTGCAGGCGGGCGAGGTCGACGGCGCCGAGCTCATCCCCTATGCCCGGGTCGGCGAATTGAAGGGCGACCCGAATCTGAACATGGTGCTGTTCCCATCCACCAAGGTGACCTTTCTCACCATGAACGTCCGCCCGAAGATGACGGATGGCTCGGCCAATCCGCTGGCCGACGAGCGGGTGCGCCAGGCGCTGAACTACGCCATCGACAAGCCGGCCCTCATCAGGATCGTGACATTCGATGTGGGCAAGCCGACGATCTCGTTCATGTCGTCGGCCACACCGCTGGTTCATGGCGACGGGCCCGCCTATCCCTACGATCCGGCCAAGGCCAAGGCCCTGCTGAAGGAGGCGGGCGTCGCCGAAGGCACGGAGGTTCATTGCTTCGCGCTCGCCGGCAGCGCCGACGACACGGCGATCTTATCCACCATTCAGCAGATGTGGGCCCAGGTCGGCGTCACGCTGAAGATCGACCAGGTCGACAACGCCACCCGCACGGCCCGCTATCGCGCCGGCGACTTCCAGATGCGCACCTCGCTGTGGACCGACGACATCGCCGATCCCAGCGAGATCACCTCCTACTTCGCCTATTACCCCAACATCCAGTCGCTCCATGGCGGGTATGAGGACAAGTCGATCAACGAGCTCTATGAAAACGGCCAGAAGGAGGCCGACTCGGCCAAGCGCGCCGACATGTACAAGCAGATCCAGGGAACCTACATGAAGGCGGCACCCATCGTCTTCCTGTACGAATCGCCCTACCCGGTTGCCTTGCGCAAGCAGGTCAAGGGCTTCGTGCAGATCCCGCTCGGCAACAACATCTTCTCGGGTGCCTATCTCGAGAAGTAAGCTGATCGGCGATTAAGGTCGCGGCGACGCCGGGCTCGATTCCTAGGACGATCATCCCAGGGACGATCCCGGCGAACGCCGCTTTGCCTGCCGCAGGGCGCGGCGCCGAGCCGAAAGCGAGAGGGTCCCTTGAGCCTGAACTACCTCGTTGTCCGGTTGGCCCAGATCCTGCCGACCTTCATCCTCATCATGCTCATCGCCTTTGTCCTGGTGCGCCTGCTGCCGGGCGATCCCACCAGCGCCATCTTGGGCATCCACGCAACGGACAAGGACGTGGCGCGCATCAACGCGCAGCTCGGGCTCGATAAGCCCATTCCGGTACAGTTCCTCTACTTCCTCAAGAACTTCTTCAAAGGCGATCTGGGCGATTCGATCGTCCTCAAGGTGCCGGTGATCAAGCTGATCCTGGAGCGGCTGCCGGTGACGCTGTTCCTGACGGGACTTGCCGCATTGCTCGCCGTGCTGATGGCGGTGCCGCTGGCCCTCCTCAGCGCGCTGCAGCGCGACGGCGCGATCGACACGACGATCCGCACCGGCTTTCAGATCGGGCTTTCCATGCCGGTCTTCTATATCGGCATCATCCTGCTGACCTTCTTCGCCGCCCGGCTGCACTGGTTTCCGGTCGGGGGATTCGGCGACAGCTTCGGGCAAAATCTCTATCACCTCTTCCTGCCCGCCCTGACCTTGGCGCTCAGTCTGTCGGCGGTGCTGATGCGCAACCTGCGCAACAGCATCATCGAAGTGCTGAACGCCGATTATGTGGATTTCGCCAGGGCCAAGGGCCTGCGCAACCGTCTCGTGCTCGGCCGCCATGTGTTGCGCAATGCCCTCATTTCCACCGTCGCCTTGTTCGGGCTCAATATCGGCACGCTCATCGGCGGCGCCGTCATCACCGAATCCGTCTTCGCCATTCCCGGCGTCGGCCGGCTGATGATCGATTCGATCTATGGCCGCGACTATCCGGTCATCCAGGGGTTGACCCTGGCACTCGCTTTGCTGGTCTCGCTCGTCTTCCTGGCGACCGACATGCTGCAGGCGACCCTCGATCCGCGGGTGGCGCGGCGATGACGCTGGCGCTGACTTCGGCGATCGGCTCGGCGCTCGGCTCGCGCCGGCGCCGGCGCCTGCCGTTCCTGGTCGGCATCGCCATCCTCGTGACGCTTCTGCTGTTCTCGCTCTTTCCCGGTTTCTTCGCGCCCAACGATCCGCTCGCCTTCGACTACGGCCGACTCTCCAATCCGCCGAGCCTGGCGCATCTCTTCGGGACGGATAATTTCGGCCGCGACGTGCTGTCGCGAGTCATCTGGGCGACCCGCGTCGATATGCAGATCGCGATCTTCTGCACCATCTTTCCGCTGATCTTCGGCACTTTCATCGGCGCACTCACCGGATTTTATGGCGGCTGGCTCGACGCGGTGTTCGGACGTCTCGTCGATCTCGTCGTCACATTCCCCTTCCTCGTGATCGTCATCGCCATCGTCGCCGTGCTCGGCCCCGGTCTGATCAACATGTATATCGCGGTCAGTTCGGTCGGCTGGGTGTTCTATGCCCAACTCATGCGCGCCGACGTGCAGGTGCAGAAGCAGAGCGACTATGCCGCCGCCGCCCGCGTGCTGGGCTACGACCAGGGGCGCATCATCTTCCGCCATCTGCTGCCCAATGCGATCACGCCGATCATCGTCTATTGGATGACCGACATGTCCCTCGACATCCTGCTGGGCTCCAGCCTGGGCTATCTCGGCCTCGGCGCCCAGCCGCCGACGGCGGAATGGGGCGTCATCATCGCCGACGGCAAGAATTTCATGAGTACGGCCTGGTGGATTTCCGTCTTCCCCGGCATCGCCATCGTGCTGGCCGGTGTGGGGTTCAGCCTGGCCGGCGACGGCATCGCCGACATTTTCCGCCGGCGCGATTGAGCGCCATGGCCGGCGCCGGCGCCGAGACGCTGCTGTCGGTGCGCGATCTGCGCGTCGCCTTCGGCTCCAATCGCGGTGCGCTGGTGGCAGTCGACGGGGTGGATTTCGACGTGGCCGCCGGCGAAGTGCTGGGCATCGCTGGCGAATCCGGCTCCGGCAAAAGCGTCACCTTGCGCTCGATCCTGCGGCTGGTCCGGGCACCGGGCCGGGTCAGCGGCCAGGTCCTGTGGCGCGGCCGCGACCTTCTGACCTTGCCCGGCGCGGAACTTCGCCGGGTGCGCGGCGGCGAGATCGGCGTCATCTTCCAGGAGCC
>JBGPNG010000080.1:0-6640 GCA_041487395.1 Dongiaceae bacterium | reverse complement strand
CATCGCCACCACGAGAAAGAGCACGAGCGGCCAGATCTCCGGGGCGATCTCGACCAGGCCGTTCCCCTTCAGCAGGATGCCGCGGACGATGCGCAGGAAATGGGTCAGCGGCAGGGCTTCCCCGATGACCTGGGCCCATTGCGGCATGCCGCGGAAGGGAAACATGAATCCGGAAAGCAGCAGCGAGGGCAGGAAAAAGAACATCGACATCTGCATGGCCTGCATCTGGGTCTGGGCCAAGGTGGAAAATGTGAAGCCGATGGCGAGATTGGCGGCGATGAACAGGATGGCCACGGCGGAGAGCAGCCCGAGGCTGCCCTGGACCGGCACCTGGAACAGGAATCGCGCAGCCAACAGGATGATCGCCACTTGGACATAGCCGACGACGATGAAGGGCAGGATCTTGCCCAGCATGACCTCGATGGGGCGGACCGGCGTCGCCAACAGGTTCTCCAAGGTGCCGCGCTCGCGCTCCCGCGTCATGGCGATCCCGGTCATCATCACCAGGGTCATGGTCAGCACCACCCCCATCAACCCGGGCACGATGTTGTACTGGCTGATCGCCTCGGGATTGTAGCGGCGCTGAACCGAGAGATCGAAGGGCGGTCCCCCGGCCTTGAGGCTGGCCAGGGGTCCGACCAGATCATGATCGAGAGCCGTGGCGTTGAGCGAGCCCAAGGCGGCGAAAGCATAGCTGACGGCCGTCGGATCGCTGGCGTCGGCCTCGATCAGCAATGTCGGGCGCTGGCCGCGCAGCAGGTCGCGCTCGAAATGCGGCGGCACGCTGACGACGAACTGCACCTCGCCTTGTTGCAGAAGGTTTAGCGCCTGGGATTCGCTCGGTGCCGTGGTGATGATGGCGAATCGCTCGGTGTTCTCGAGCGCGCGCAGGATGCTGCGCACCAGCGGACCTTGATCGGCCAGCACGACGGCCGTGGGCATGTTCTTGGGGTCGGCATTGATGGCGAAGCCGAACAGGGTCAGTTGCATCAACGGGACGCCGATCATCATGGCGAAGGTCAGCCGGTCGCGCCGCATCTGGATGAATTCCTTGACGAAGATGGCGCCGAAGCGGGCGAAGAATCCGCTCATTGGAAATTGTCCCGGGCCCGGCCCATCAAAAGGATGAAGACGTCTTCCAGGCTGGGCGTCGAGGCCGACCAATGGAGGGCCGGGTCCTGGCGGAAGGGGGCGATGGCGCGGTCCAGTGCGGCGGCATCGGCGCCGCTGACATGGAGGGTCTGGCCGAATGCCGCGACCATGTCGATGCCGGCTCGGCGCTTCAATTCAGGGGCCAGCGCGCCCAGGCGCTCGCCGCTCACCATCCAGGTGGTGAGGCCGGACTGCGCGATCACCTCGGCCACTTTGCCCTGGGTCATCAGCCGGCCATAGGCGATATAGGCGATCTCGTGGCAGCGTTCGGCCTCGTCCATGTAGTGGGTGCTGACCAGCACTGTCATGCCGTCGGCGGCCAGCATGTGGATCTGATCCCAGAATTCGCGCCGCGCCTTGGGATCGACGCCGGCGGTGGGTTCGTCCAGCAGCAACAGTCTGGGCCCATGCAGGATGCAGGCGGCAAGTGCCAGGCGCTGCTTCCAGCCGCCGGAGAGCTTGCCCGCGAGTTGATGCTGCCGGTCGGCCAGGCCCAGCTGTTGGAGCGCCGCCGCGACTGCGCTTGGGCGCTCGCGCATCTGATACATGCGGGCGACGAAATCCAAATTCTCGCGAATGGTCAGGTCTTGATAGAGACTGAAGCCCTGGGTCATGTAGCCAACCTGGCGCTTGATCGCGGCGCTCTCGGTTCGAATATCGAGACCGAGGCAGGTGCCCCGTCCGGCATCGGGGGTCAACAGCCCGCAGAGCATGCGGATGGTCGTGGTCTTGCCGCTGCCGTTGGGCCCGAGAAAGCCGAAGATGCGGCCGCTCGCCACGCGGATCGAGAGATCGTCGACGACCTTGCGGCCCCCGAAGCTCTTGGCGAGACCCTCGACGACGATTGCCTCGGCCCCGTTCATGGCGAGATCAGTCGGACATCGACGGGCTGGCCCGGATGGAATGTCGCCGGATCGCGGTCGGGCTTGGCCTCGATCAGATAGACCAGCTTGTCGCGGCTGCCGACGCTGTAGATGACCGGCGGCGTGAATTCGGCCTGGGGCGCGATGTAGCGGATCGTGGCGGTCAAGCCGCTTGGGCAAGCATCGCAGGCAAGCGCCACCTTGTCGCCGACATGCACGCGGCCCAGCACCGGTTCCGGCAGGAAAAAGCGAATCTTGATGTTGCCTGGCGGCAGCAGGGAGACGACCGGACTGCCCGCCGTCACCTGCTCGCCTTGGCGATAGAGCGTGTCGTCGATAATGGCGTCGGCCGGCGCCACGATTCGGCGTTCGGCGAGCTGGCGCTCCGCCTCGGCGAGTCTGGCCCGATCGGCGGCCACGACAGCGGTGGCCGCGGCGACGAGATCGTCGCGCCCCGCCATTTGTGCGGCGGCGATCCGGGCCTTGGATTCGGCAATCTTGGCCTGGTCGGTGGCGACGGCGCCGGCGGCGATGTCCCGTTCCTCGGCGGCGATGGTGTCGCTCGCCCGGAGCATCTCGCGCCGCTTGAGCCGCGGCATGTCGACGGCGAGTTGAGCCTGGGCCTGGGCGAGTTCGGCCTCGAAGACAGAAATCTCTTGCGGCCGGCTGCCTTTGGTGAGATCGGCGAGCTTGGCTTCCGCCTCGGCGAGATCGGCGGCCGCCTGGTCGCGGGCGATCGCTGCTTCCTGATCGTCAAGCTGGAACAACAGATCGCCGCTCTTGACCCGGTCGCCGCGGGCAACGACGAGCGCCGTCAACCGCCCCGAAGCCTCCGGCGCCAGGCGCAGGTAATCCCCCTCGGCATAGCCCTGAAAGACGGTATCGCTGTTGGGTTTGCAAGCGGCGATCGCCAGCAGCAGCAGAAGGGCAAGGTGCCTCATGACGACCTTCTTCCGATGGCAAGCCCGGCGAGAAAAAGTTCGACATGGCGTTCGACGACGACGCGCGGCGCCGGTCCCCGGCGGTCATGCGCGGCGAAGGAGTTCCGCCAGAGTGCCATGAAAATGATCGGCGCCACGGCGAGCCGCGCGGTCGCCGCGTAGTTCATCGGCGCAAACTCGCCGGCCGCCACGCCGCGCTTCAGAACGGCGGTGATCAGGCGAAAGGCGCGGTAGATGACCGTGCGCAGATAAAACCGCGCGAGTTCGGGAAAATTGCCGGCCTCGGCCATCATCAGCTTCGGAAAGGCGGCGAGCCGGTCGTTGTTGGTGATGAGCATGCCGAAGGACGTCAGCAGCTCGCGCAGCAGGTCGGCCGCTCCGCCCCGATGGGCGCGCGCCACCGATTCGGCGCGGATCAGGTTCGGCAGCACGGATTCGCGGACCAGCGCCTTGAACAGCGCTTCCTTGCTGGGGAAATAGAGATAGAGCGTGCCCTTGGAAACGCCGGCGCGCGCCGCCACGTCGTCGAGCCTGGCGGCGGCAAAGCCGCGGTCGCGAAAGACGTCGAGGGCCGCGGCGAGGATCTCGTCCGGCCGCGCTTCCTTGCGGCGGCGCCAGCGCCGGGGCGGTGGCTTGGGCATGACAGTCTGGCGCCCTTCGTCATTAATAACTGACCAGTCAGTTATTAACAAAAAAGTGTCGTCTTTGTCAAGGGACCCGGCCATTCTCCCGGGCGGGCGCCGGGCGGCAGGCGGAGAATCCATGCTTAGGATCTGAGTGCAAATAGCCGCTGCGATATGCGTCGACTGCCCCTCTCCCGCGGTGCGGGCGAGGGGCCCCGCGATTCGGTTGTTTTTACTCAGATCCTTAGGATCTGGTCGGATCGGGATAGGTGATGACCCAGGGCTCTTGGCGGGCCGCCTCGATCCATTCGCCCATCGCCGGCAGACGCATGATCGTCGTCACATACTCTGCGGTCATCGGCTCCAGCTTCACGCCATAGGTCCAGAACCGTGTCGCCACCGGCGCGAACATCCCGTCGGCGATGGAGAAACGGCCGAACAGGAACGGTCCCTTGGCGCCATGGCGCCGCCGGCAATCGATCCACAGCAGCTGGACGCGGGAGATCTCGGCCTGCACATGCTCGGCCCGGCTCTCGGCCTTCAGATCGCGGCTGACGTCCATGGGCAGATAGCGGCGCAGATCGTTGAAGCCGGCATGCATTTCGTTGCTGACCGCCCGCGCGTGGGCGCGGGCGGCGACGTCCTTGGGCCAGAGCTGGGCCTCCGGAAACGCCTCGGCCAGATATTCGCAGATGGCGAGGGATTCCCAGACCTCGACCTTGCCGTGGCGCAGGAAGGGCACCTTCCCGGAGGGTGAATATTTCAGAATATTGGCCCGTGTATCCGGCTGATCGAGCGCCACCAGCTGCTCCTCGAAGGGGCGGCCGGTTTGCTTCAAAACCAGCCAAGGGCGCAGCGACCAGGATGAATATTTCTTGTTGCCAATCAGCAGGAATAAATCGGCCATCGCCTTCTCCTTGAATCCGGCCGCCCGAGTCTGCGGATTTGCTTTCGACCCGGCAACCTTTTTTCCCCACGGGCTTCCCCCGCGATGGTGGGTCGATTTGCCCTCATGGTTCGACAAGCTCACCATGAGGTCTTTGTTTTCTCCTCATCCTGAGCCTGTCGAAGGATGAGACCATCAAACGGACCCAGTACATCCCCGCTTCCCCCTTTGCAGTTTCATCGCCGCCGGGCATGCTGCGCCCCGTGGGATGCCCGAATTGCCAGGCCCGAATCGGGCGCAGCGGGCCAGGGGAGGAGATGCGCCATGCTTGATCACCTGAGCGATCGGATTTCGGGCAAGACGATTCCGATCGAGCCGATTGGAGAGGGCGGACTTGAGCGCTGGCTGAAGCAGCAAAGTGCCGCTGCCCGCGCCTGGCTCGGCGCTCACAATTTCGCCGGCAAGCCAGGCCAATTTCTGGCGATCCCGGGAGAGGGGGGCGCCATCGGCGCCATCGCGCTGGGCGTCGCCGCCGGGCGCGATACCTGGTCCTATGCTGCACTGCCCATGTCTCTGCCGGAGGGCGCCTATCGTTTGCCCGATTCGCTGGGCGCCGAGGCGGCCACCGCGGCCGCTCTCGGCTGGGCGCTGGGTGGCTATGTCTTCGACCGCTACAAGAAGCGCCCGCGCGATCCGGCGCGCCTTCTGATGCCCAAGGCCGCCGATAGAGAAGGCGTGCGGCGCGAGGCGGCGGCGATCTTCCTGGTACGCGATATGGTCAATACGCCGGCCGAAGACATGGGGCCGGCCGAACTCGCGGCATCGGCGCGCGCAGTCGCGAAGGCCCATGGCGCCAAATTTTCCGTCATCCTCGGCGAGGAATTGCTGAAGCGCAACTACCCCTGCATCCATGCCGTGGGCCGGGCGAGCAGCCGGGCGCCCCGATTGATCGATCTGCGCTGGGGCAAGCGCGGGCCGAAGGTGACCCTGGTCGGCAAAGGCGTGTGCTTCGACAGCGGCGGCCTCGATCTCAAGGCCGCCAAGCACATGATGACGATGAAAAAGGACATGGGCGGGGCGGCCCATGTGCTGGCGCTGGCCCAGATGATCATGTCGGCGGGGCTCGAATTGCAACTGCGCCTATTGATTCCGGCGGTCGAGAACAGCGTCTCCGCCAACGCCTATCGGCCCCTGGACATCATCCGCTCCCGCAAGGGGTTGACGGTCGAGATCGGCAATACGGATGCGGAGGGCCGCGTCATCCTCTGCGACGCGCTGAGCGAAGCCGACAGCGAGAAACCCGATCTTCTGATCGACATGGCGACTCTGACCGGGGCCGCACGCGTGGCGCTGGGCCCCGATCTGCCGGCGCTCTATGCCAATGACGACGCGGTCGGCGAATCCGCGCTGCGGCACGGCAAGGCCGTCGACGATCAACTATGGCGGTTGCCGCTGCACAAGCCCTATCGCCGCATGATCGACAGCAAGATCGCCGACATCAACAATTCAGGCGAAAGTCCCTTTGCCGGCTCGATCACCGCAGCACTGTTCCTCGCCGATTTCGTCGATCCGGCGACTCATTGGCTCCATCTCGACATCATGGCCTGGAACCCGAGCGCTCGGCCCGGCCGCCCGGAAGGTGGGGAGGCCGGCGCCATCCGGGCGCTCTATGCCTTGATTGCCGAACGCGCCGGCCGCGGCCGCAACAAGAAATCCCATGGGTAGAGCGAGCTTGCCTCGCCCTGTGCAAAACACCTGTCGAAGGGTGAGGCGCCCCTCAATACTCGCGGTCAAGCTCGACCAGCGGGCTCATGGGCAGGCCCGCCTCGTGGCGGCGGATGTTGGCGATGATGTGCTCCACCGCGGTTGGTGGCCAGGTCAGGCTGGCATTGTGGGGTGTCAACGTCACCTTGGGATGGCGCCAGAAGGGATGGGTCGGCGGCAGCGGCTCCTCCGAAACGACATCGAGGGTCGCGTGGCCGATCTGGCCGGCCTCGAGCGCGGCCAATAGATCTCGTTCCACGACATGGCCGCCGCGCGCGGCATTGATCAGGAAACTGCCGCGCCGCATTTGCGCGAACCGCCGGGCATTCAGGATTCCGGTCGTGGCGCCCGTCAGCGGCAACAGGCAGACCAGGATGTCGCTGCGCGCCAGCAATTCGCCCAGGCCATCCT
>JBGPNG010000079.1:0-6686 GCA_041487395.1 Dongiaceae bacterium | reverse complement strand
GGAGGACCGCCATCATCGGCGAGACGGTCGCATTGGTGAACTGAGAAGCGATGTTGCTGGGCAAGAGTGGAATCGAAGTCTGGGAATCCTGGATATTCCACGATTCGAAGCTGACTTGTGGGCCAGCCGGCAACAGCCCGTTACTTGGTGTCGGTGTGCCGCCAAAGATCACGCCCTGGCCCGGCGTGCCATTTGCCGGGATGAGATCGTAGTAGAAGAAACCGACCGACGGGTCATAAAAGCCGGTTCCGATCACCGAACTGCCAGGTGCAGGTGTTGTCGTCGGGCCGCTGACCGTGAAGCTGCCGAACTGGATCGGAAGGTCGATCAAAGTCTGGCCGTTTTGGGGTGTGGTCAGGCTTATGGTCAACCGGCCGTTGGAAATTTGTGCATTCGTAAATCCTTGATTGCTGTCGGTGCCGATCGGGCCGCCGACAAAATTCTCCGCTTGCGGATTGTCCACAAAGTCACCGAACGTCGTCGTATATGACCCCCGCGTGGTCATATAGCGCCCATCGAACGGGCCCGCCGCCGGCGGCGTGATAGCGCCGGGCTGGCTCGCCGGCTGCGCCTGTACCGTCGTCGTGATGTTCGTCGTGTCCGTAATGGCGGCAACATCGGTGCTGCCCGTGCTGCCGCCAGTTCCGCTTGTCGTGCCGCCGGTTGGCGCCGGCGCGGCGGGGGGCGGCGTGCTGTCGCCGCTCAGCCCTTCCGGGGGCACCCCGCTTTCGACCGTCTCGACCGCAATGGTGGGGCTGGAGCTTGTGGACGTGAATGCGACGTTGCCCGCGTCGATTTGCGCGGCAGTCGTCTCGGACACCGCGACGTTATTCGTGGCATTGCTCGCTTGGCCGCTCATCCCTGGGGGGACGTCTGCCGGCGGGCCGGCGTTGTCGCCGTTCGACTGGAGGGTGCAGGTGCCGACATAGCAATTGAAATTAGTCGTACCGTCGGCTGGATCATAGCTCACGTCTCCGTTGCTACCGCGTATCACCGCGGTGGCCGTGGGCGTATTGATCGTGACGCCGCTCTTCCTGCTGATCACGCCGCCGACGTAGCGCAGCAATCCGCGGCTCAGCGAAATCGTCAGCTTGCCGACGGACGCATTGGGATCGTAGACGAACTCATCGAGGACCAACTCGCTGTTCGGCGCCACCATCAGGGTGGACTCATCGAGGAACAGGATCTGGGTCTGACCCTTGCCCTCGGTCTTGATCTTTTCCTTGAATACGACATCGGTCCCGATTAGCAGGATCCGGCTCGCTCCGCCCGGCGGCGTGCCGGTGGCGTCCGGATTCACCGCCGCCGTCGTTCCCACCGTTTGATTTTCAGCCCTGGCGATGCCGGGAATAAGCAGTCCGACGATCAGCAATGCGCGAACCCAAGTCATTTCATCCTCCCTTGGCGCAGGCAACCGCGCCCGATTTCAAAAGGACCAGGTGCCTCCGAACAACACGGAGGTATTGGTGAAAACAAAGTTGGGCAGATTCGATTGGTGATCCGCGTACTGAACCTGCAGGAGCAGCGACAAATCCTGCGTGATGCCCGCGGTGTTGCTGAGCGTCAGGCGCAGTTCGTCATCCGATCTGGCGGTATTCGGATCGACCGACGGATCGGGCGCCTGATAATCGGTCCAGGTGCCCCGCGCCGACAGGTCGACCGCCCACGGAAATCGCGTCAGCCCGAACGGCGCTGGATATTGCTTGCCGATATCCGCGGCCACCGAATATTCGTGGTTGGACTGGAAATCCGCGTTCGCGGTTTCATCGTTGACGTAGCCGTTGAGGCCCAACTGGATTGTGCTTGTCAGGAAATAGGTCCCGCCGAGGGCGAAGGTATGTTGATTGCTGGTGAACTGGTCGTTCGTCGGTCGTTCGCCGGTGTCCTGGAAGAACTTGTGGCGGTATGTATAGCCGCCGTTCAGCATCAGCCGGCCGCTCGCGAGTGTCTTGTCCAACTCAAGGCCGGCGCCCAAGGTGCCGAAATCGGACAGGTCGCCCAGCGTGACGACGTTGCCGAGAGCGAAGGTGCGCAGGCTGAACTCGGCGCCCTGCCGCTGCGACAGGAAAAACCGGGGGCCAGTCGTGGTTTCGAAAAAGCCCAAATTCAACTCGTCAAGGCTGAACTGACGCGCGTAATAGCCCTGAACCGTGGTGTCCCAGGTCTCGCCATCGCCCCATTGGAGATCGTAGGAATGGGTCAAGTAGCCTGAGACGAAGGCATTCCAGTCCGGCTGGTTCAGGAATGTATCGTTCAGAACGGCATTGTTTCCCTGAACCAGGACGTTGCTGGAGGAAGGGCCGGCATTGGCATTGGTCTGATAGCGCAGGCCGAAGGTGAGCGACCCGGCAAAATGGTTGCGAGAAGTTCGCTTGTCGATTTCGGCGATATAGGTTTGAGCCCGCTGCTTCACGGTATCGGGGATATCTTTCCCCGAGATGGCATCCTCGAAGTAGCTGCGCGCGACGCCGTAAGATCCCAACTTGAAATAGAGCACGCCAAGCTCGAGCTTTACCCGGGGGAGGTTGCGGTTGAACAGGAGCATCCGCTCGAGCGTACTGATCGCCGCTTCGTTGTTGCCGAGCCGGGCCGCGACCGAAGCGAACTTGAACATCAAATCGAGATCCGCCGGACGCTTCAACATCTCGGCGAACAGCTGACTGTACTGAGCCTTTAGATCCGCATCCTCCTTCGGGGAAATCTGGAGGGGCTCATCGGCTCTCGCGCTTACGTCGCCCAGAAAGCACACAAGCGCCACTAGCGCTGGCCCTACCCACCGCGAGCGCAATCCCATGCCTGGTGTTTCCCCTATTTGACTGCGATAGCTGCCGTATAAGCCTCTTTAGTAGAATGTTAACATATATCGATCCGGGGCGACTGTATATCCACAAATGCCCGCAGGAGTAGTCAACGATGTTTCCCAGATGTAAGGGGCAGATCGCCAATAGAATATGGGCTATTCGTGGGCTGAGAACCGGCACCAAAGTCATATCTGATGACTGACGAGCGCCGCGTCTATCCGGCGTGGCCTGCCCCCTTTTGAAGTAGCCCAGAGGTTCTCGTAGTTGGCCATTGAGAAGGAGACAGGCGAGGCTTGGCGCGCCGCGAGTTAGCCGCTGGTCGCGGGTTTCGTGGCCGGCTTCAGCTTCACGGTGATCTTGTGGGTCTGCCCGGCGCGCACCGCGATCGGCGTCTCCCCCGTCGAACCATCGGCAGCGGTCGCGATCACCATGTAGTTGCCCTCGCGCAGCAGGAAATCCGGACTAGGCCCGGTATCCGTCGCCACCACCTGATGCTTACCGGCGGCGTCGGCCGCCGTGCGGATCACTTCCCACTTGATAGCCCCCGCCGGCGTCTTGCCGGAAGCACCCACGGCCTTGGCCACGACGTTGGCGGCGTAGAGATCGACGGTGTAGCTATAGGTGACGCCCGCTTCGACCAAAATCGCGAGATCCGCGTTGATATCGGAGTATTGCGAGCGGACGACGTAATAGCCCGCGGCCAGGGTAAACGTCGTCGACGGCGCGACAACGTCAGCGATTTTGGATTGTGGGCTCGGCGGGCCAAGCGCGCTGTTGAACACCTCCCAATGAATCGGCTGCTTGATCAGCTTGGCACCCGTGTAGGGGATCATCCGCAGACCGACGACGGCGATATTGATCGGAATGGTTTTTGCGATGGGTTCGGACCCGACGATCAGCAGGGTGTTGACCACCGCTTCCGCATCTTTGACCGTGACGACATATGTCGCGGGGGGCAGATTGAACTCCGCCTTGGGTCCGTGGTCGGCCGCCATCTGCTGACCCGGGCGGTTCAACGTTCCGGGTAGCGGCAGGCTGACGGTCCAGATCAACGGGTCTTTCAGCGCCTTGGCGCCCTGCATGACGGACGCCTGCAGCGTCACCTTGGTCGGAGGACCGGTCGGTATGGCCGCCGGCGGCAGTGCCGCGGTCTGGGTCTGCGTCGTCGTCTGGGCGGTGCCGGCCGTTGTCGCGCTCGCTGCGCCAGGTGTCAGCGGCTTTCCCGACGCAGGAGGCGCTGCCGGTTTGGTCGACGCGACAGCGGTTCCGCCGGTACCGGGCTTCAGCTTCGGCACATTGTCGGGCCAGGGCGCTTCCACCACTGCCGGCGGAGGGGCCGCGGGCGGTTGCACCACGACGGGTGCTGGCGATGGCGCCGGTGCGGGCGGCGGCGTAACTCGGGGTGCCTCGGGCTTCGGCAGAGGAACGATGATGCCGCGGTTTTGGCCCGCGGCCAACGCAACGGTGGCAACGCCGGTCGCGACCAGTGTCGCCAGGATCAATGCACGCACCCTTCCCCTCCGCGATTCCGTGATGCCGTTTGTGCGCCCTACATAGCGCATAGTGGCGGCGAGCCACAAGAATTTCGCGGCACGACATCCAGCCGGCAGAAATTTGCCTCTTTACTTCGCCGCGATCGCCAGCGGTGGGCGCCGACCAAGCCAATGGTCGAGAAACCCGTCGAACCAGTCATGCAGCAGGCGATCGAAGTGCGGCGCCGCAGCCATCTGACGTTCGGCCGCTTGTGCGCCTGGCCGCAGCAGATGCTCCGGAGCGCTTTTGATCCAGGACCCGGCGACCGCAGCCGTCACTTCCGGATGGAACTGCAACCCGTAGGCGTTTGAACCAAAACGATATGCTTGATGGGGGAAGGCATCGCCGCGGGCCAGCAGCGTGGCGCCCGCCGGCACTTCGAAACCTTCCTTGTGCCAATGATAGACATGCAGCCCTTGCGGGAACACATCGCGCCCGTCGGCGGTCGAATAGACGGGGTAATATCCTATTTCGTTCATTTGTTCGCCATGGGGTGCCACGCGAGCGCCCAGCGCGCGGGCAAGAAGCTGCCCGCCAAGGCAAATGCCAAGAAAGCGCCGCCCGGCGGCCACACGGCGGGCGATCCAATCGATTTCCTGGCGCAGATAGGGCTGCGTTTCGGCGTCGTTGGCGCTTTGCACCCCACCTAGGACGATCGCACCGGCGTAACCTTCGGCCGCGGTGGGCAGGTAATCGCCGCCTGCTGGGCAACGCCACTCCACTTGATACCCCTTGGCTTCAAGCAGCGGAACCAAACGCCCTTCGCGCCAATTGCTGTGGGCGACGAGGAGGATTTTTTCTGGTGCTGCCTCAACCATGGGTGGATTTCCTAACAGATCATCGCGCGGAAAGGAATGTGTCCATGTGAAAGGCCATCTGGTCCGCCGGGTAGGCACGATCCCGACCGACCGGACAAGCCAGGCGCGCCAGGCACCCGTTGGTGCGGCAGGCCACGCCCGCCGAACCCGCAACATGGTCGCGGCAGACCGCGACGTCATAGCCTCGCGGTGTGAAGGCGCCTACGGGACAGGTCGTGAGACAAGGGCGCTCGACGCAGGAATCGCAGGGCCGCGGGCGCCGGACTGGCGACGGCAATGCAAGAGACGCCTCGAAAGCGAGAGCACCGCGATAGGCATGCCATAGCCCATGGTCCGCATGGATGAGAATTCCGATGGCCGATGGCTGCACGGAATCCGCTTTTTGCGCCCAGCGTTGGAACGGCAACCATGGCGGACCGCCGAATGGATAGAGGGTCTCGGCCCCGAGATCGCGGGCGATGCCGTCGAGAATACGCCGGGTCCAGCGATCCAAGGGGTGCGGCCTTCCGTCGTCTTTCTCGGGCGAGCGCGAGAAGATCGGCCAAAGCGATCCGCCGATATTGCCGATGAGAACGAGGCTGGCGCAGGGCCGCCCATCCTGCAGTGCCGGAACGCCATCCGTCGTCTCGGGATGGAACCCGCCGCGCAGCGCCAGGCCGAAGGGCTCGACTGCCTGGCGTATGACGTCGAGATCGGGTACCGCCATTATGTCCGCTCAAGGATCAACGCGATCCCCTGCCCCACGCCGATGCACATGCTGCACAGAGCGTAGCGGGCCTTGCGCAACTGCAACTCATGGGCGGAAGTCGCCACCAGCCGAGCGCCGCTCATGCCGAGCGGATGGCCGAGCGCGATGGCGCCGCCATTGGGGTTCACATGCTCGGCATCGTCGGGCAAGCCGAGATCGCGGGTTACCGCCAGCACCTGGCTGGCGAAAGCTTCGTTCAGTTCGATCACGTCCAACTGCCCGATCTCGAGGCCGAGCCGAGCCAGCAGCTTGCGGCTGGCGGGCGCCGGCCCGAAACCCATGATGCGCGGTTCGACCCCGGCGACGGCGGCGCCCAAGATCCGGGCCATGGGCTTCAGGCCGTGGCGCCTGACCGCCTCCGCCGAGGCGATCAGCATGGCGGCCGCACCATCGTTGACGCCCGAGGCATTGCCCGCCGTCACCGAACCGCCGCTTCGAAACGGCGTCGGCAGTTGGGCGAGCTTATCCAGGGTCGTATCCGGGCGCGGATGTTCGTCCCGCTCGAGGCGCGGCACGGCACCCTTCGCACCCGGCAGATCGACCGCCACAATTTCCGTCGCCAGCCGGCCCGAAGCCATCGCGGCCTTCGCCCGCATCTGGGAGCGATAGGCGAACCCGTCCTGATCGGCGCGCGAGACGCCGAACTGCTCGGCGACATTCTCTGCCGTCTCCGGCATGGAATCCACGCCGTAGCGTTCCTTCATCAGCCGATTGATGAAGCGCCAGCCGATGGTCGTGTCTTCCATCTTGGCCTGGCGGCTGAAAGCGGATTCGGCCTTGGCCATG
>JBGPNG010000078.1:0-6699 GCA_041487395.1 Dongiaceae bacterium | reverse complement strand
CTCTGGGCCGCACCGTCTGGGACAATTGGTTGGTCTGGCATGCGCGGAACAAAGGTGCCGCCGTCGTCGATGCGAGCGACGCCGTCATGGCGGTGCATCAGAACCACGACTATTCGCACCACCCCGGCGGCACAGCCGGCGTATGGCAGGGCGAGGAGGCGGAGTTGAACCGCAAGCTCGCCGGCGGCGCTGCTCGGAAGCTCACGATCGAAGACGCCGGCCACCGCCTTACGCCCGATGGGCTGGTTCGCTCCAACCGTCGTGAGTGGCAAAGGCTGCGGCGTATCTGGCGTCACCCTCGAATCTTGTTCGAAATCTTCCGTAGCTAGCCCGAGCTTCTCACAGGGATCATGATGGCGCCGGAGCGAATTTGCCGACAGGCTAGGAAGGCGGCGAAGCGCGATGCGGGGACATCGGGCGAGCCGGCTGACGCAGACTGTCGGCAAATTCGCCCGGCCCTTCGGGTTGCCGCGCGCGAGCAACGCCAATGCGATCCCTGTGAGAAATTCGGGCTAGGTCGATTCAACACTTTTTGAATACAACGCTCCGGATCGGCGACGGCCCTGGCCGGTCAAAGTACCGTCCCGCTCGAACAACATCAGGCGACGCCGGCAGCAGGCATATCGCCGGCGATGGGGGGTGCGGCGACCAGTTCGTCCAGCCAGAGCCCAAGGCAGGCGAGGCCGAACAGCTTGAGGCCGTTGTCGCGGCGCCGCGCGAGATGTTCAATCGAGACCCGCTCCACGGCGCGGGGATCGACCCAATCGCACAGCGGACCCTCCATGGTAACTGCTCTTGCCCGGTCTTTGCGGCCGCCGGAAAGGAAGGCGCCCACCGGCACGTCGGCGATCATGCGCAAACGGACCGAATCCACGATGAGCGCGCCCAGCGCCCCCGCCGCCGCGGCCTCGGAAGGATGGCGGCTCTTGTTGCGAAATTGCGGGGCAAGGTCCCAATATCGGCGCAGCACCTCGGGCCGGCCTCGCTCCAGCAGCAGCAGATGGACCGGCGGCAGTTTCCTGACGCCAGCCAGCAGGCAAGCATCGGAAAGCGTTTAGTTGAGCGCCAGATATTGCCCCAGCGCGCGCGGATCGAGCCGCCGCGCTTAGATCGATGATGGAGAGGCGGCGATGAGCCTGCACCAGCGGCCCCGATGCGGCGATACCGGCGGCGTCGGGGCCGCGATGGCGCAGCCTTTGATTCATGGTCTCGACCGTCCCCGCATGGGGCGACCGCCGCCAGGATAGCCGGCCCGTCAGACCGCACATGGGTTCTTCGGCTCACGCCCCCTTTGAAATGCCCGTGAATCGACCGAGAATCGACCATCAAGCTAATGCATCGGCTACTCTTGAGCGAGCGCTCGGTCAATCACCGGATCGGCCGCCAAATCGATCGATGGCTTGAACCGCCTGGCGCCGTTCCCGGCCGACGAGCAGAAGGGCGGCCCCGCCGGCAAGGATGGCCGCCGCCAGCGCCAGCGCCCCCAGCAGCGGCTCGCCCAGCACGGCGAGCCTGGCCGGTTCGATGAAACAGGAGCCGAAATCGAACTGGATATATTTGTAGCTGCCGGCCTTGTAAGCGCAGCCGCTGAAAAGGGAGAGCTGCCCCGCCCAGCAGACGGCATGAAAGACAATGGCATAGGCGGCAAGCACCTTCAGAATCGGCGGCCGACGCCAACCGATGACAAAGGCCAAGGCAAGCGGCCCATAGAGGATGTGAAAATACCAGCCCGCCGCGCCGGGACCCAGGGGCGTGACCGTGATCTGGGTCACGAGGTAGTACACCATGCCCACAAACATGAACCCGGCAATGAAAAGAGGGGCCATTGCGACCTCGGATGCTCGGCGAAGCTTGAGCAGCCAGTCGAACATGGGCAGGAGGAAGAGCAGGACGACAGGCAGCGTGAAGATATCCGGCAAGCGCGTCAACGACGAGGTTCCCGCCCAGGCAAAGCTGGCGAAAATGCCCGCCAAGCCCCGGAAGAAGGCATAACTGCCAAAGTTGTTCTCGATGCGAAGGAGCAGATTTCCCTGGCTCGTCGCGCGCAGAATGTCCGCAGCCCCGGTGAGCGACCCCAGGCTGACGAACTTATAGACATACCAGCCGCCGCCCAGCCCTGCCGCGAGCAGGAGGGCGATCGCGGCATTGCGGGCCTGGCGCGGGTCGCGCTCTCTGAACGCACAGAACAGCAAGAAGGCGCCGCAGCCCGCCGTGATCGGAAGGAAGAAGGCCTTGGTGAGCAGCCCCAGGCCCAGCACCAGGCCGAGCAGCAGAGCTGTCTTGGTATCGCGCCGCGCCAGCAAATCCAGCAGCAACTTCCACGAAATGCCCATGAGAAGCAGACACAAGCTGTCGTTGCCCAGTCGCGCCATCTCCGGAAAGAATTCCGGGAACAGAAAAGGCCATGCGGCGACGAGCAGGATCGAGGCCGGCGCTATTTCCAGCCGCGCCAGCGCGCATTGCGTCGCGCGACAGGAGACGACGAAACCGGCGAAGGCCATCCCCCATGAGGCCAGTCGCAACGACAGGAAAAGATGGGGCCAGCTCCAACCCTTGGCGAGCAGATAGACAGGCGAAAGCGCAAGATAATAGAGCGGCGGGTGCTGCGCCTCATAGTTGAAGCGCTCGCTGGGCCGATAGGCATGATCGACGGGTCCGAACGAACCCGGCGGCGTGCCGGCGAAGAAACTCTTGTAGGTCTTGGCGCCATTGTCGTCATAAGGCGGGTACCTCGTGCGATAGGGCAGGGGGCCCGGATAGGTGTCCAGATCGGCCGATAACTTGTCGATGCCCAATTGCGCTATCCGCCCCGTATCGGCGAGCTGTTGGATATAGGAAAAATGCCCCGGCTCGTCGAAACCCTCGAACGGCGGCAGGAAAGCGATATGCGCGATGCCGGCAAGCGCCACCGCCAAAAGCAAGAAGCAATTGCAGAGGCGAAATTCCGGATTCGCCCATGGGCCGTTGGCAGCAGTCATCGCTTCATCGCCGTTGGCGCTCTTATCGCGGCCGAGCGCGAGGCGGTTCGGGGCGCGAAGCTATTGGCATTGGTCGGCGATGTCCTTGGTCAGCGACCGGGCAAATTTCCGGGCGCCGGCCGCACTGAAATGTACTTCGTCGACGAAATCACCATCGCCCCAGTCTTCAGACAAGGGGGCGCCCAGATAAACGGCACCCGCCTGCGAGGCTGCCTGCGCCAAATCTCGGTCCATCGCCTGCAATAGAAACTTAAGGTCCTTATCCCTGATGAACGGAAGCCAGCCCCTGATCCTATCGGATTGCAATTTCTGATAATTCGCCATTTGAGGGATGAATATCACCTTGACCCCGAAATGCCTCCCAATGTCCGCGATGAGTTTCATGTTTTCGATGAAAATTGCGGAGAGGCGCGGATCGATTTGGGCGGAGACGTCACCCTCGACGTCGATACTTCGTCGGCTCGTTCCACCGATAAGCGATGCGAGAAACCGGAAAAACAGGGAGTTGTTTGTCAGGAACCCGGGCCGGGGGCCGATCGAAAGATTGCCGACCTGCGCGGGCAAATGGAAATCCGAATAATCCACCTGCAGGTTCCGGATATGGGCGTTGCGCAGGTCGTTCCAACCTTCGAAGTAGACGGCGCAGACCGGTCTGGCATTTCGAAAAGCAAACAGGCTTTGGATCATGTTTTCGACGGAGGTATAGCCGGGAACACCCAGGTTCTCGACCGCGAAATCCCTTCCCAGTAGCCGCGAGAGTTCGCTTTGCCAAGTGGCGAAATCATCGTTGGCGATGTCGTAAGTGGTCGAGCCGCCGAAGGCGAAAATGTATTTCGGGTTGGCGACCTTGTCCGGGTTATCCGTCCTGCGCCGATGCTGGGCATCGTGGACGATGCCGTCGAAGTTGCCTTCCCTGGGAACCGCGACCAGCAAAGGATGGGGCTGGAAGCGATCGAAGAAAATGGGCGGCGTCGGACGATAGGACTCGCCGTTTGCCGCGTAGTAATAGAGCTGTGACCCGCCCTCGGCCGCCAGCAGAAGCAAGGCCGCGAAGGAGATGCCTATCCACTTCCGGCGAAACGCCGCGCCAGCCCCGAGGACGCAGATGGATAGCCAGAGCAGGAGATAGGTGAGGTCCGCGCTTCGCCGGGGCGCGAAATAGGCGTAGCGAGGATTTTTCAGATAGGCAACGACCACGGCGGTTGCAAGCAGAACGGCACCGATAGCGAGCAGGCCCAGCAGAAGCTGCCGCACCCTTCTTTCGCCGGCCTCCTCCGCCTGGGGGCTTGCTTTTGCTCGATCGTCGGCTTGACTCAACCTTGCGGCTCCTCGCGGTCTGATCCTAATGCTTCCTACCGAAGCGTTAGGTGAATCAGACCGCCGGATCAAATAATCCGTGGGTCGATTCAGCCATCGGATGGGAGTCATCCGTTGGCATCGAACCACCAGGCGTTCATGTTCGATCGCGACGGCCTTGTTTGCCCTTGGCGGGTCCCGCGAGATTGGTCGTTCAATCGGGCCCGAACGCGTCGCGGTAACTGCGTTTCAGGGCGGGATTCTGATCTTCTTTTTTAAGGAAGCAATTGCCGACCGTCAGTACTTCGAGCTCCGTGCCCATGAAACAACGAAAGGCATCTTCCGGCGTGCAGACGACGGGCTCGCCACGCACGTTGAAGCTGGTGTTCACCAGGATCGGACAGCCGGTCAATTCCTTGAAGGCCGAAATCAACGCATGGAACCGCGGGTTGGTCACCGAATGTACTGTCTGCACCCGCGCCGAATAATCGACATGGGTCACGGCCGGAATGTCGGAACGCGGCACATTCAGCTTGTCGATGCCGAAAAGGGCTTTTTCCGAGATGGACATCTGGCGGCAGTGCTTCTCGCGGACCGGCGCCACCAGAAGCATGTAGGGCGAATCATCGTCCAGCTCGAACCACTCCGCCAGGTCCTCGCGCAGGACCGCCGGTGCAAAGGGACGAAATGATTCGCGATATTTGATCTTCAGATTGAGGGTCCTCTGGATCGTCGGCGAGCGCGGATCGCCCAGGATCGAGCGGCCGCCCAGCGCGCGCGGGCCGAATTCCATGCGGCCCTGATGCCAGCCCACGGCCTTCTGCTCGGCCAGAGCCCGCGCCGTCTCGTCGATCAATCCATCGCCGTCGAGCACGCTGAATTTGGCGCCCGCCACCGTCAAGCGCCGCTCGATATCCCCTTGAGCATAGGCCGGACCCAGATAGGCGCCCCGCATGGCATCGCCCTTCGACCGACGCGGCTGAGCCAGCGTCAGATGATAGGCGGCCAGCGCCGCGCCCAGCGCGCCGCCGGCATCTCCTGCCGCCGGCTGGATCCAAATCCCCTCGAACCGCCCGTCGCGCAATACCTTGCCGTTAGCCACGCAGTTGAGCGCGACGCCGCCGGCAAGGCACAGATGGCGGGCCCCGGTTTCGCGCGCCAGCGATCGGGTAAGGCGCAGAATCGCCTCCTCGATCACCGCCTGGACCGAGGCGGCCATATCCATTTCCCGCTGCCCGATCGGCGCATCCGGACGGCGCGGCGGGCCGCCGAACAATTCGTCGAAGCGGGCATTGGTCATCGTGAGACCGGTGCAATAGTCGAAATACGATTGATCGATCCAGAAGCTGCCGTCGGGCTTCAGGTCGATGAACTTGTCCAGAATCAGGGCGGCGTATCTGGGCTCCCCATAGGGTGCCAAGCCCATCAATTTGTATTCGCCCGAATTGACTTTGAAGCCGGCGTGATAAGTGAAGGCCGAATACAATAGGCCGAGGGAATGGGGAAAATGGATTTCGCGGATGATGGCGAGATCCTTTCCCTTGCCCAGCGCTGCCGAGGTGGTCGTCCACTCGCCGACGCCATCCATCGTCAGGACCAGCGCCTCCTCGAAGGGCGAGGGATAAAAGGCGCTGGCCGCGTGGCTCAAATGATGTTCGGAGAACAGCAGAATTTTCGCCCAATCCACATCCGGAGAGATTGCCTTGAGTTCCTTGGCCAGAAGCGTTCGCTGAAACAATTTCTCGCGCAGCCATAACGGCATCGCCATGCGAAACGAGGCAAAGCCTTTGGGTGCGAAACTGAGATAGGTCTCCAGCAGGCGCTCGAATTTGAGGAACGGCTTGTCGTAGAAGGCGACTTGGTCGATCGCCGACGCGCCGATGCCGCCTTCGGCGAGGCAATACTCGACGGCATTGCCGGGAAAGCCCGCGTCATGCTTCTTGCGGGTGAAGCGTTCTTCCTGTGCCGCCGCAACGATGCGGCCGTCCTCGATCAGGGCTGCCGCGCTGTCATGATAGAAGGCCGAGATACCGAGCACGCGCATCGCAAGGGGCGGGTCAGAACAAGGTGTAGATGAACGGGGCCACCGCCGAGCCTTGGCCGAAAACCACCAACGCGCCGAACAGCGCCAGCATTGCCAGGATGGGCAGCAGCCAGAATTTTTTCCGGGCGCGAAGGAAGGCCCATAACTCTGTAAGAAATGTCACGCGCCTATCCTCGGCTAGAAACCTTGATTCAGGCTGTCGGGCGCGGGGCCCGGGGGATTGCGCGCAATCCAATAGCTGGCGGCGCCGGCCTTGCGCTTGAGCCGCAGAGGATCCTTGCCCGCGATTCGCATGATGGCGGCGCTGGGTGTCAGCACACCGTAAAACAGGAGTCCCATGATCAGCGGCGTGGTCATCCGGTGCAACAGATTCCCGAAACG
>JBGPNG010000077.1:0-6703 GCA_041487395.1 Dongiaceae bacterium | reverse complement strand
ATCACAAACGAGGTTTTCTATCTGGATTAATGAGATATAGTAATAAATTATGACATTGCGATTGCCCTCGCTGACGGCGCTCCGAATGTTCGAGGCGACCGCTCGGCATTTGAGCTTCACCAAGGCGGCGCGGGAATTGAACGTCACCCAGGCGGCAGTCAGCCATCAGTTGCGTGCGCTGGAGGTTCAGCTCGGCATCAAGCTGTTCCAACGCAGCACCCGGCGCCTGACGCTGACCCCGGCCGGGCAACGGCTCTTGCCGGCGGTTTGCGATGCGTTCGAGACATTGGGTCGTGCGGTCGCCGATATCGGCCGCGGCGAGCGGCTGCTATCCATCACCACCACCCCCTCCTTCGGTGCGCGCTGGTTGGCGCCAAGGCTGGGCCGCTTTGCCGCGGCTCATCCCGATATCGAGATTTCGGTTCGCCACAGCACGGCCGTTCTCGATCTCAATCGCGAGGCCATCGACCTCGCCATTCGCTGGGGCAAGGGCCGCTGGCCCGGAGTCGAGGCGGAACTGATTGGGCCGTCGGCCGTCGTTCTGGTGACAACGCCCGCCTATGCGAAACGTCTGGGTTTGAAGACGCCCGCCGATGTGGCGCGGGCGACATTGCTGCATGACGAGACCCGGGAAGATTGGACCGAATGGTTGCTGGTCGCCGGCCTCGATCGGTCCATTGCCCGGCGCGGCATTTTGTTCGACGATGAAAACGCCATGATCCAGTCAGCACTCAATGGGCAGGGTCTGGCCCTGATGGCACACAGCATCGCCGCAGCCGACCTCGCGGCCAAACGCCTGGTTTCGCCCTTCGATCTTTCGCTTGGCGAGGGCTATGGCTACTACCTCGTCTACCAGACCCAAGCCCTGGTTCGGCCCAAGGTCGCGGCCTTTCGGGATTTCCTGATGGGCGAAGCCGCCCGCGATGCGAAGCCTAGATGCGCTCCTCCGGCTGCATGACGAAAATCGTGACCACCAAGATCGAGGCGACGAGCACCGGATAGAGCGCCAAGCCCGCGACCATCACGATCTTCGACATTCTGAGCACGTCCATCGCTCCCCCAAGATTCCAGCCACGGCTTTCAGCGGCCTTTGCCGAATGCTAGCATCCCGGCGGGAGGCCCCACATGTCCATCGCCAAGAAGTTCCAGACGGCCGCTGCGCGCGGCGCCAAGAGCGGCAGCCGCGTCACGCGCCGGGTCATGCGCATTCTCCACGGCGACGTGCCCACATTCATGGAGCTGCCGACCGCCGACGAGGTCGAGAAGCCCGACATGGTGGTCGTCGGCGTGCCCTACGAAGGCGTGAAGATTCGCGATCGATTCACATTCGTGCCGGCGCAGGCCGATCTGCAAGCTGCGATCTATGCCCGCACCGGTGCCGACAAGGCACCGGACGCGATCCGACGCCAATCGGTCTATTATTCGGTCGATCATAGTGGCGGGCTGTTCCCCGAGCGCGCCCGCGGCTTTCGCATCGTGGATGCGCTCACTGTCTGCGACGGCGGCAACACGCCCATCGATCTGACGGTTCCGGCCGAGAAAACACTCCATGATGCAGCCGACCGCATTCAGGCGCTGATCGGCAAGAAGGCGGTTCCCATCATCCTGGGCGGGGACGATACGGTGCCTTATGTCGGCATGCGTGCCGTCGCCCGACAGAACAAGGGCAAGCGCATTGCCGCCATCAAGCTCGACTCTCACTACGATCTGTCATGGGAGCCGAAATATTGGGCCGGCTCGCAATGGGCCCGCGCCATGGAAGCGGGATATCTGAAGCCCGAGAACTTCGCCCTCATCGGCATCCGGGGCTTGCGAAACGGCATGTCTTGGCATGAGGCGGCCGAGGAACTGGGCATTCGCTATTGGACCCTGTGGGATGTGGAAGAACAGGGCATAGCCGCAGTGATGGCCGCGGCGATCAAGGCGGTGACCAAGGATTGCGATCTGCTCTACCTGTCGCTCGATCTCGACGTCGTCGATCCCGCTTTCCTGCCGGCCCAGAAATACCCCGATCCGGGCGGGTTGACCGCCCGGGAGACTTTGCGGGCGCTGCGCATTGCGGTCGACACCGGCCCGCGGCTCGCCGCCTTCGATATGGCTTGTCTCGGCCCCGATTTCGACGTCAACGGGCTGGGCGCGCAGCTTGCTGCGCGCTGCGCCGTCGAGGTGATCGGCGCCTATGGCTACCGCTTCGGGCGCAAACGAAAATGAGTCTTGCCCGCGAGGACTGCGCAGCGCTCGACGCCGAGGATCCGCTGGCCTCCTTTCTCGCGCGCTTCCGCCGGCCGAAGGATCTGCTGTATTTCGACGGCAATTCGCTGGGCATGCTGCCCGAGGCGGCGCGGCGGCGCGTGATCCAAACGGTCGAACGCGAATGGGGTGACGGACTGATCGAAAGCTGGACGGAGGCGGGCTGGATCGACCTGCCGGAGAAAGTCGGCGCCAAGATCGCCAGCCTGATCGGCGCCGCACCGGACGAAGTGATCGCCACCGATTCCACATCCATCAACCTTTTCAAGCTGCTGGCCGGCGCGCTGAAGCTCAGACCCGGCCGGCGCGTGATCCTGACCGAGGCCGGCAATTTCCCGACCGACATCTATATGGCCGAAGGCCTGGCGCATATGGTCGGCGATGTGGAGGTGCGCCTTGCCGACAACATCGTGGACGCGATCACCGATGACGTCGCCGTCGTCACCCTCACCCATGTGGATTACCGCAGCGCCGCGCTGCACGACATGGCGGGGGTGACCGCGGCCGCGCACGGGAAAGGTGCCCTCGTCCTATGGGACCTCAGCCATAGCGCCGGCGCGTTGCCTGTCGAGCTGGGCGAAGCCGATCTCGCCGTCGGTTGCGGCTATAAATTCCTCAACGGGGGCCCGGGGGCACCCGCCTATCTCTGCGTCGCCCGACGCTGGCAGAAGGCATTTGCCCAGCCTCTTGCGGGTTGGATGGGCCATGCGTCCCCCTTCGCCTTCGATGCCCATTACCGGCCGGCGGCGGGCATCAAACGGGCGCTTTCGGGCACGCCCTCGGTGATCGCCATGGCAGCACTCGATGCCGCGCTCGATCTCCTCATCGAAGCCGACATGACGCGCATTCGCGCGAAGGCCCAACGGCAGATGGATCTTTTCGCCGAACTCATCGAGACGCGCTGCGGTGACGCCGGATTGACGTTGATTACGTCACGGGATCACGAGCGGCGCGGCAGCCATCTGGCCTATCGCCACGCCCAAGGCTATGCGCTGACCCAGGCGCTGCGCGAGCGGCGCGTGGTGCCGGATTTCCGGGCGCCGGATGTCATCCGCTTCGGCTTTACCCCACTCACCCTCAGTTACCTCGATGTCTGGGACGCCGTCGATCGCCTGGCCCGGATCTGGTGCGAAGGCATCTGGCGCGATCCGCGCTATGCGGTAAAGGTGGCGGTCACCTGAGGCGCTTGCGCTTTTGGCTGCCTGGTTTCAAGCTGAAGCCCTCATCCTGAGCCGGTCGGAGGATGAGGGTGGACGGGGCCGAAATCTGATCCGCAGGGCGGAAGACGAGACTTGAAGACAATCTTCGTCATGGTGAAATGCGAACTCGGCCAAGCTTATAAGGTGGCCGATGAGGCCGTCGAGAATGTCGAGCAGGTCTCCGAGGTCCATTCGACATCGGGCCAATACGACCTGCTGATGAAATGCTATCTGGCCGATGAGCAGGATATCGGACGCTTCGTCACCGACCACATCCAAACCCTGCCGGGCATCAAGGACACCTTCACCCTGATCGCGTTCAAGGCTTTTACTTAGCCTTCGCCAGCAGTTTCTCCATTCGCTCCAGGCGCGCCGCCGTCGTTTCCATCATCCGGTCGACTTTCTCGTGGAGATGGCCGACCTCCAATTCCGCCTTCAGATTGACGTCGTATTCGATGTCGGTGCGGATGCGATCCTTGGCCGATTGCCGGCTTTGGCTCAACAGAACCAGGACCGACAGCACGATGGCCTCAAGGGAGACGGCCATGGTCAGCAGGCCGAAGGGATAAGGATCGAAGGGCGTCAGGGTGGTGTTCCAGCCGATCCAGACGGTGAACAGCCCTACATGCAGCAGCAGGAAGGGGATCGAGCCGCTGAAGGCGGCGATCCAATCGACGACGCGCTGGAGCGTCGTCATCTTTTCCTCCATCGCCTCGTTGGCATTGCGTGCCGCCATCTTGCGCAGGCGCATGTTGGTCTCGCGGATGCGCCGGGCCATGATGCCGAGCATGTCGAGGCCGGCTTCCGGATGACGGCGCACGTATCCCAGCAAGTCCTCGCGGTCGAGACTGAGAACCTCGCCTTCCTCCAGCGCCACCGCCGTGGCGGTGCGCGCGCCCCCGTCGAACAGGGCCAGCTCGCCGAACTGGGCGCCCGACTCCACGGTTTCGAGGACGATCTTCTGGCCCATGATATCCTGGGCGTAGATCTCGACACTGCCGCGCCGGACCACGAACATCCGGTCGCCCGGATCGCCGAAGCGGAACAGTACATCGCCCTTGGCGACGGGTATCAGATCGAGAACCGCGGCAAGGCCTGCGCGCTCTTCGTCGTCCAGCAGCTTGAACAGGGGCACGTCGCGCAGGAAAGCTGGGTCGCAGATCATGGCAGCAGGATAGCGCCTCTAGGCGGCCAGCAAAGAGTCATAAAACGGCTCCGGCGGGCGGGCAATCGCGACAGCTCCTGATCGAAATAGCCGGGCCGCGCCTGCGGGCTGAAATAGATCTCGCCGGTCGCGGCCAATTGATCTCGCCGCAGGGTGGCCTCGGCGGCCATGAGCGCGCGAACGACGCCTACCATGGGGGACGTGATCCGGCGATGCGTTGGATTGTCGGCGGCCGCGCCATAACGAAGTGGGCCGCCAGTCGCGTAAAAACAGACGTTCGGTTGCCAGGTGAATCATGCCCGCCCCTTCTATCGCGCAGGCGCAGGCAAGGCTCACGCCTTGCCCACATCCCCACAGGCCCAACATCCGCAAAAGGCGGGCAACATGAATGTGCGCTTGGCAGCTTGATCAGCAACAAGAATACACCTTAACTCCGCTGCCAACCTGTCCAGCAATCTGGGACCAGCTCACGGCTCTGGCTCTATCCGGCCGGACTGCGCTCCGTCAGGCCTCGGCCAGGCAATCTGCGACGCTTGGCCAAGCGGTGCTTTCGAGAGAAAAATCTGGGCATGGCGCAGGAAGATGCCCAAGCCATCGAGTAGTGCTGCTTTGCCGCCGAGTAGAGCGTAGAGTCGCCAGTATTCGTCTGGGACAGCAGCCAACATGTCGCCACTCTAGGAGCTTCAATCGATGGATGGGACCGAGACCGACTGGTCGACCGATGCGATCATCGCGCGCCGCAACACCTTCTTTGCAGCCTCCCAGCGCGCATTCGTGCCATACCGGACGCCGCTCATCTTCAGCCGTGGCGAGCGGCAGTACTTGTGGGACGAGAAGGGTAAGAAATATATCGACCTTCTTGGCATGAACGTATGCATTTCGGTCGGGCATGTCCACCCGACAGTGACGGCTGCAGTCCAGGACCAGATTCACAAACTGCAGCACTGCACGACGATGTTCTATCACCCTGTTCCGGCGCACTATGCCGAAGAGCTGGTCGCGCGCATGCCGAAGGGCCACGACTGGGTTGTCCACTTCACCAACAGCGGCGCCGAGGCTGTCGATCTCGCGCTCATCATGGCGCAGACCTATACTGGCAACATCGACATGCTGGCGCTGCGCAACGCGTACCATGGCGCCACGATCGGCGCGCAGTCACTGACGGGCATCAGCAGCTTCCGCCACAACATCCCGCTGCTCGGTGGCATCCACCACATCGCCAACCCGGATCCCTATCGGGGCATTTTCGGGGACGACACGGAGGCCTACCTCGCCGAGATCGATCGCACAATACTCTATTCAACATCGGGAAAGCTCGCAGGCCTGATCATCGAGCCTGTGCAGGGATATGGCGGCATCGTCGAATTGCCTGCGGGCTACCTCAAGGCGGCGGCCGCCAAAATCCGGGAGCGCGGCGGCGTTCTGATCGTCGATGAGGTGCAATCGGGCTTTGGCCGGACCGGCGACAATTACTGGGCCTTCGAAGCGCATGATGTGGTGCCGGAGATCGTCGTCATGGCAAAGGGCATCGGCAATGGCTTCCCGCTCGGCGCCGTGGTCGCGAAACGCGATGTGGCGGAGAGTCTCGCCAGCAAATTCTTCTTCAACACCTACGGCGCCAACCCTGTCTCCTGCGCCGCGGGCCGAGCCGTGCTGCGCGTAATCGACGAGGAGCGGCTGCAGGAGAACTCAAAGCGGGTCGGCCACGCCCTGAAACAGGTGCTCATGCGGTTGCACCAGAAGCATGAGATCGTCGGGGAGGTGCGCGGGCGCGGCCTGATGATGGCGATCGAACTGGTCAAGGATCGCAAATCGAAGACGCCGGCCACGAAGGAAACGGCCGACATTTTCGAGAAGATGCGCGAACACGGCCTTGTCGCCAGCAAGTCCGGCGCCAACCGCAATATCATCGAAGTTTCCCACTCGCAAGCGTGGCCCATCTGCCGTTGCACCAGCCGCGGTTCGAGCTCCCAGGGCTTCGTTCCCAGCTGCCAGTAGGTGGCGAGCAGGAGCAGGAGATCGTCCCGCTGACGGTGCCGCTGGCGCACTTCGAACACCGCCTGCCGGCCAGGCACATCGTTGCCTCCGT
>JBGPNG010000076.1:0-6704 GCA_041487395.1 Dongiaceae bacterium | reverse complement strand
GGTGGTGCAGCGCGGCACCGGCGCGATCGTGGGCACGTTGGGCAAGCAGTTGGCCGGCAAGACGGGCACCACCAACGACTCCAACGACGTGTGGTTCATCGGCTTCTCGCCCGATCTCGCCGTCGGCTGCTACATGGGCTATGATCAGCCGCGCTCCCTGGGTTCGCAGGCGACGGGCGGCGCCATCATCGCGCCGCTGTTCCGCGACTTCATGGCCGAGGCGCTCAAGGATGTGCCCGATATTCCCTTCCGCGCGCCGCCCGGCATTCGTCTCGTTCGCGTCAATCTGCGGACCGGCCAGCGCGCGCAGGCCGGCGACGAGAAGGTGATTCTCGAGGCCTTCAAACCGGGCAGTGAGCCGAACGGCCAGGGCCAAGTCATCATGGGCGTGGGCGCCGCGGGCTCGGGCGCGGGCGATACGCCGACGCCGGCCTCGGATTCGAGCGGCGGACTCTATTGACGGTTCTGGATCGATACGTCGGACGGAAGTGCCGCTATTGACCGCGCCCGGGCGCTCTCTCTATAACGCGCCGCTGATTGATTTTGATTTCCAAGGAGCAGGGCGATGCGCGTGGAAGCCGAAGCGATGGCGGCGGGGATTCGTTCCACGCTGGCCTTGCTGAGGAGGCATCTTTGACTGGGAAACCGCGTTAAAGCGCCTCGCCGAATTCAACGCCCGGGCCGAAGATTCCACATTGTGGAATGACTCCGCGGTCGCGCAGAAAATGATGCGCGAGCGCAACCGCCTATCCGCCCAGATCGAAAGTGTCAGAGCGATCGAGCGCGAGCTTGACGATGCGCTGACGCTGATCGAGTTGGGCGAAGCCGAGGGCGATGGGGCGGCGGTGAGCGAGGGCGAAGCGGCCTTGCGTCGTCTGGCCGAGAAGGCCGGGAAGCGTCAGCTCGAAACCCTGCTCTCCGGCGAGGCGGACGCCAATGACTGTTATCTCGAAGTTCATGCCGGGGCCGGCGGGACGGAGGCCCAGGACTGGGCCGAGATTCTGCTGCGCATGTACATGCGCTGGGCCGAGCAGCATGGCTACAAGGTCGAGTGGCTGGAAGAAAGCGCGGGCGAAGAAGCAGGGCTTAAATCGGCCACCATCCGAGTCTCGGGCGAGAACGCCTATGGCTGGCTGAAGACCGAAAGCGGCGTGCATCGGCTTGTGCGCATCTCGCCCTACGACAGCCAGGCGCGGCGCCATACCAGCTTCGCTTCCGTCTGGGTCTATCCCGTGGTTGACGACACCATCCAGGTCGAGGTCCTCGACAAGGATCTGCGCGTCGACACATTCCGTTCCTCCGGCGCCGGCGGCCAGCATGTCAACAAGACCGACAGCGCCGTGCGGCTGACCCATATTCCATCGGGCATCGTGGTCAGTTGCCAAGCCGATCGTTCCCAGCACCGCAACCGGGCCATGGCCATGGAAATGTTGAAAGCCCGGCTCTATGAGGCCGAACTGCAACGCCGCGAAGCCGAGGCGGCCAAGACCGAAGCCAGCAAGACGGACATCGGGTGGGGCCACCAGATCCGCTCCTATGTGCTGCAGCCCTATCAGATGGTGAAGGATCTGCGCACCGGCGTGGAAACCAGTGCCACGGGGGCCGTGCTCGACGGCGATCTCGACAAATTCATGGCGGCGGCGCTGGCCGCGCGCCTGGGCGAGCCGACCGGCGCCAAAGCTTAAATGGCCTTAGATCGCCTTGGCGGCGGCTAGCACTTCCTCAACATGGCCGGGCGCTTTGACTTTGCGCTAGATATTGCGGATCGCACCCTTGCCGCCGATTAGGAACGTTGCGCGCTCGATGCCCATGTATTTTTGGCCGTACATGCTTTTCTCGACGTGGGTGCCAAAGGCTTCGCAAACCTTGCCGTCCTCGTCCGAGGCAATTGTAAAGGGCAGGTCGTATTTTCTCTTGAACTTGTCATGGCTGGCGACACTGTCGCGACTGATGCCGATGACCATCGCGTCGCTCTTGCCGAATTTAGGGAAGCTGTCGCGCAAGCCGCAGGCTTCCGTTGTGCATCCCGAGGTATCGTCCTTCGGATGGAAATAAAGAATGACGGTTTCACCTTTGACTTTCGAGAGGCTGACCTTGCCGTTGCCGCCCGTCGGCAGGGCGAAATCGGGGACTTTGTCGCCGGGCTTCAAACTCATGATGGCCCATCCTCTTGGGATTCAACGATGTCCTTGTAGAGCTGGCGAACGGCCATGGCCGTTTCACCGATGTGTCGGGTAAGTGTCGCGAAGTCGACGGCGCCGCCAATCTCGGACAAGTGCCGGGCGATCGAGGGTGCCAATGCGGCCTCGTCGAACCGGCTGCCGACGGTAATCCTAAGAAATCCATGCAGATTGCGCCACAGACGCAGCGCGCCGCGCAACTGCGCGGTGGCCGAGCTGGACAGGATGCCCGCGCGGCCGAGCGCGACCAACGCGTCATCCGTATGCACGGCCAGCAGGTCCGGCTGCGCCGCCGCATGGCGCAGCATCAGATATTGGGCAATGAATTCGATGTCGACGATCCCGCCTGCCAGATGCTTCAGATCCCAGAGCCGATCCGTCGGATGTTCCTGGGCCATGCGCCGGCGCATGGCGGCGACATCCTTGGCCAGCTTGGCGGGATCGCGAGGCCGGCTCAGGATCCGGTGCAAAGCTGCCGTGCAGCGCGCGGCAAAATCCGCGTCGCCGGCCACAACCCGGGCCCGGGTCAATGCCATATGCTCCCAAGTCCAGGCATCGCCTTCCTGATAGCGGCGGAATCCTTCGAGGCTGGAGGCGATCGGCCCTGAATTCCCCGACGGGCGCAGCCGCATGTCGACGTCGTAAAGCCGGCCTTCGCCGGTCGGGGCGGTGATTGCGGCGATCAAACGTTGCGCCAATCTTGCGTAGTAGTGGATCGGCGCCAAGGGTTTGGGCCCGTCGGATTGCAGATTGTCCCATTTCCGCCCCTCGATCTCGGCCGGTGCGTCATAGATGAAGATCAGATCGATGTCGGAGCCGATGGTAATCTCTCGCCCACCGAGTTTGCCGAGCGCTACCGTCGCCATGCCGTGGCCCGGCAGCCGGCCGTGCTGGCGCGCGAATTCGGCCTCTACCCGCGGCTGCAACGCGGCGATGACGATGTCGGCGACATCGCTCAACGGGCCGGCCGCTCGTTGGGCGTCGGTGATGCCGCGCAGGATATGAACGCCGATCTGGAATTGCCGGTCGCGCGTCCAGCGCCGGGCGATGTCGAGCACGTCCTGCAAATCGCCGGCGAAGGCGAGCTGGCCTCCAAGCTCGGCCGCCAGTTCGCTTCGCGACGGCGGTGGGGCGAAGAAGCCGCCGCTCAAGACGGAATCAAGCAGAGCGGGGTTACGGCTCAAATGTTCGGCCAGGCGCGGGGCGCCGCCCATGATTTCGGCTATCAGGTCGAGCAGCCCCGGATTGGAATAGAGCAGCGAGAACAGTTGCACGCCCGCGGGCAAGGCGTGCAGGAAGGCATCGAATCGGGCGAAGGCTTCGTCAGGCTGCGGGCTGCGCCCGAGCGCCTGCAACAAAGTGGGCATGAGTTCGGTCAGCAGTTCGCGTGCCCGGGTCGAGCGCATGGCGCGGGCGCGGCCGGCATGCCAGGCGCGGATGGCAGCCGAGATCGAAGCACCGTCCTTGAAGCCGAGTTCGCTCAGTGTTCGGACCGTGTCCGGATCGTGATCGGTGCCGGTGAAGACCAGGCTGCCGGGTCCCGAGAGCGAGGGCGCTTCCTCGAAAAGCTCGGCGTAATGGTCTTCGACCTCGCCCAGATGGCCGAGCAGGCATTGGGTGAAGATCTCGGTATCGGGATGGCCGCTGAAGCGCGCGATGGCGTCGAGCGCGGGACCCGCCGGCGGCAGGGTGTGGGTCTGCCGGTCGTCGACCATCTGCAGGCGGTGCTCGACATGGCGCAGATAGCGATATGCGGCGATCATCGCCTCGCCCGTCGCCGGTGCGACGCGTTCGGCGGCGATGAGTGCCCGAATTGCCGGGCATGTCGCCGGCTGGCGAAGGTCGGGCTGCCGGCCGCCCCAGATCAATTGCTGGGTCTGGGCAAAAAACTCGATCTCCCGAATGCCGCCGCGGCCGAGCTTGATGTTGTGGCCGCCGACCGCGATTTCCCGGTGTCCCTTGACCGCGTGGATTTGGCGCTTGATCGAATGAATGTCCTGGATGGCGGCGAAATCGAGATGCTTGCGCCAGATGAACGGACGCAAATGTTTCAAGAACTCGGCCCCCGACACGGGGTCGCCCGCCACCGCGCGCGCTTTGATCATGGCGGCGCGTTCCCAATTCTGCCCCATGCCCTCGTAATAGGCTTCGGCTGCGCGCACGGACATGGCGAGCGGCGTCGAACCCGGGTCGGGACGCAAGCGAAGATCGGTGCGGAAGACATAGCCGTCTTCGGTCAAATCCTGCAGCAGACGCACAAGGTCGCGGGCAAGGCGCACGAAGCAATCTTGCAATGTACGCCGTCCGCGGTAGTCGATCTTGTCGCGGTCGTAGAGGACGATGAGGTCGATGTCGCTCGAGTAGTTGAGTTCGCGAGCGCCGAGCTTGCCCATGCCCAGGATGACCATGCCGGAACCCTCGCTCGGCCGGTCGAGGGTGGGCAGGATCAGATCGCCGGCCTCCGCGGCGCGGCGCAGCAGGTGGTCGACGGAAAGGCGCAAAGCTGCCTCGGCGAAATCGGCGAGCGCGCCGGTGACCTGCTCCAGCGACCATTGTCCGGCAATGTCGGCAAGCGCGATCAGGAGCGCCGCGCGCCGCCGGGCCCGGCGCAATGAGCGCATCACATTGGTGCTGTCGCCGGCCAAACTCGCCTCGGCCACCAGTGCGGCCGTCAGATCGGCCAAGACATCCGCGGCGTCCTGGGCTAGGAATGCCTCAAGGATATCGGGTTCGCTCTGCAGCAGCTGGCTGAGGAACGGGCTGTTGCCGAAGATCGCGGCCAGCAGGGGGCGGCCATCGGCGGTGCCGGAAAGACGCCGCAAAATGGGTGGTCCCACGGCCGCCCGTTCGAAGCCCAGGCGGGTGCGCTCTGGATCGCCGGGCAGCGGCAGTTGGGTGGCGCCGGACGCGCGTAGAAAGGAAGCCATGGCCCTCGGCCGTTGTTGTCGGCAGACTGCTGAAGCGTCGATCCGGGGTCAAGGGTAGCCCGCATTGTTCCGTCGCAGCCTGCTCATCGGTTTCGAGATTCTGGGGACCATCATTGCCGGTGTGGCGATTCTCATCGCCTTCGTCGCTTGGCGCCTTGCCGACGGCCATCCGATCCATCTCGGACTGCTGGTACCTTATTTCGAGCGCTCGCTGGACGCGCCGGACCACGCCTTCCGGGTCAAAGTGGATGACTTGATCGTGACCTGGACGGGTGGTCAACAGCTCATCGGCCTGAAAGCGATCCGCGTTCGCGCAGTCACGCAGGAAGGGCGCGAACTCGCCAGCGTGCCGCAGATCGGCGTGCGCCTCAGCGTCCGGGCGATGTTGCGTGGCCTGATGGCGCCCACGGAGATCGATGTCTTCGAACCGCACATTCATCTACGACGGAACGCCGACGGTCGTTTTCAATTTCTCGCCACCATCGCCGGGCCGAGCGAAGGGCAACCCTCTTCGATCCTGCCCGAGCTGCTGGGCGATCTGTTGGGGCCGCCCAATCGCAATCTGGCGACGGGCTATCTTGAGCGCGCGCATTTGATCGGCGGTTCCCTGGTTTTCGACGATTTGCGTACGGGCCTCGTCTGGCATGCGCCCAAGATCGATATTGATCTGTCGCGCGATCGCCTTGGCATTGTGGGGCTGCTATCCGCACAGATACTTGAGCTCGGCGACCCGGCGCTGCTCGAGGCCGATTTCGCGTTCGACGCGCAAACGCGCGACGTTACCCTGCACAGCCGCTATCACGGCGTCGACGTCGCCTCGCTTGGCTTGATTGCGCCGGACCTCGCCGGCACGGCGGGCTCGCATCTGCAGTTCGATGGCACATTGCAGAGTTCGCTCAATCTTGACGGGCGAATCGGCACGACGCGTTTCACGCTCAGCAGCGGCCCAGGCCAGATCGATGTGCCGAACTATTTCGATAAACCCTTGCCGGTTTCCGGCATGGCATTGGCCGGGCAAGTGGATGCCGGGTTGGATGCGTTGACCCTGAATACCTTCACGCTCGACTTCGGCGGCCCGCAGCTTTCGGCCACGGGCCGATTGAGCGGCCTGATCTCGGAGCATACGCCCAGAAGCGGCCGGCTCAGGTTCGAGGGCCGCGTCGTGGTCGACAATGTTCCCGTGCCGCAGCTTCCGCATCTGTGGCCGGTCACCGGTGGGAATATCGACAATGCCCGCCAATGGGTGGTGGAGAACATAGACGAGGGCGTGGTCGAAGAGGCCGAGGCCAGCTTCAATGTGGCCCTTCCCGGCGGCGACGGGGATGCGGCTTCGGTGCTGGCATTCGGCGGCAAGCTGAAGGCGAGTGGGCTGGGCCTTCATTATTTGCGCCCGCTTCCCGCCATTCGGGGCGCTCAGGGCACGGCGAGCTTCGACGCCACGAAATTCATTGCCGACTTCGGCTCGGGCGGCATCGGCAATCTCGGCATCAAGCGCGCGCATCTGGAGATCACCGGCCTCGACAAGCAGGAGCAATTCATCGATGTCGAGGGCGACATCCAAGGGCCGCTGAAGGAGGCGTTGCTGCTGCTCGATCAG
>JBGPNG010000075.1:0-6725 GCA_041487395.1 Dongiaceae bacterium | reverse complement strand
GCTCATCAGGGTCTGCAGAATGGGTACGGGGTCCGCCAGGCCGGATGTTTCCACGATCAGCCGCCGGTAGGCAGGCAATTCGGCCCGTTCTCTTCGGTCGAGGAGCGAGCGCAGCGCACGCACCAGGTCGCCTCGGGCGGCACAACACATGCAGCCGCCTTCGAGTAGGACGGTGTCATCCCGGGCCGCCTCCAAAAGCAAGTGGTCAAGTCCGACCTCGCCAAACTCGTTTACGATGACGGCCGTTCCCGGCAGCTCGGTATCCTGAAGCAGTCCACGGATCAGCGTCGTCTTCCCGCTGCCCAGAAAACCAGTGACGATGGCCACCGGAATGGGCGCCTCACGGATCAACACCAGGCTGGCAGGATCGGGTAGATTATTCGTCACGTTTCAACCCAGGTTGCATCCCAGAAACTTTCCGGCGCAGTGGTCATGGTGCGATAGGCGCCCAGAGGCGGCGGAGAAATCGTCATACCCGCTCGACGCTGACGTAACTCGGCCTTAGCCTCGGCCATCAGCGTCCCCGCGGTCATCAGTTCGACCGTCGTGAGCGCAAGGGCCTCGGACGCCATTAACGGGCCCGGATAGCTGGCTGGATGCCCAGTCAATGCTGCGTAAGCCCAGTTGTGCAACGGCACCTGTTCGGGTATCGCCCAGTTGGCTCGCGCCAGCGGAATGTGCCAGCTCGCCTCCCCATCGTCCTGGCCGTACAAATCATGGCCCTCGGTATAAAGTGCCAGTCCGCGATCCAGCTTGAATGCTTCGCTTGGCCGGCAGGCCAGAGCGAGGCTCTCCATCCAGGTGATATCGCTGTTGGTGAATCGGGGCGGGCCAACCCGTTCCATGTTGCGCAACAGGACTCTGGCCAAGGTGTCGTTGGCGAGATAGCCGCGGGTTCCGGCGATGAACTGCTCGCGAAAAGCAATCGCGCACATCCTGGCGGCCTGTTCGGCCACACCTACGACAAAGCGATACACGGCTTCGGCGCGGCTGAAGTCCACATGGCGAGTGACCAGCCAGAGGCGCGCCTCGTCCGGAGTGACACTGGGCATATTCCCACCGACCCGCATGACATGCTCGACCGAAGCGTCGGGATAGTAATGAGCACGCAGTCGTTCAATCGACTGCACGGCGAGCTCCGCTGCGTCGAGCGCGTTTTGGCGTCGAACACCCCCGCCATGGCCGGACTCTCCGATGAACACGATCTCGCCACTCATCACCGACTGACAAGGGCGCGACAAAGCACCATTCTGATAGTCGCCATGGGAGGTGAGCAGGGCATCGAAACCGTCAAAGGCGCCGGCCCTCAAGAGCGCGAGCTTGCCCCAGATTATCTCTTCGGCAGGGCAGCCCACGACGACGATCTCGCCCTGAATGCCAATCTCCTCCATGGCCCGTCGGGCAGCAATAGCAGCGCCGATATTTGCCGGTCCGATCTGGTTATGGCCGCAAGAATGTCCCGCCCTCTTGCCGCTCGGCTCGCGCCGCGGGACCGCTTTGTTGCCGGTGCCCGGCAACGCATCGTATTCGGCAAGAAGCGCAATGCGAGGCCCCTCGCCGTAGCGCCAACGTCCATAGAATGCCGTAGGGAGGCCATGTGAGCCGCGCTCGACTTGGAAGCCCTCGCGTTCGAGCCAGTCGGCCAAGGCTGCCGAGGAGATTCGCTCCATATTAGGCAGCTCCGCTTCCGCCCAAAGAATAGCGAAGTGTCGCTCTATCTCCGCGCGGACCGCCACCCAATGGCGCCGGACTGACTCAATATAATCCCCTGACACTGCCAATTCCTCCTGGTCAGTGGATGATCTCGAAAAGCCCAGCCGCACCCATCCCGCCGCCAACGCACATGGTAACGACGCCCCACTTGGCCTTCCGGCGCCGGCCCTCGATCAGGATATGGCCCGCGAGCCGCGCCCCGGTCATGCCGTAAGGATGACCGACGGCGATGGCCCCGCCGTTGACGTTGAGGCGGTCGGCCGGGATGCCGAGCCTGTCTCGGCAATAAAGGGCCTGCACGGCGAAGGCCTCGTTGAGTTCCCATAGATCGATGTCCTCGACCCTGAGGCTATGGTGTTTCAGGAGCTTCGGCACCGCGAAGACGGGGCCGATGCCCATCTCGTCGGGCTCGCAGCCGGCGACGGCGAAGCCGCGGAAGATGCCGAGCGGCTTCAGCTTGCGCTTCTCCGCCTCCTTAAGGTCCATCAGCACGCAAGCGGACGCGCCGTCGGAAAGCTGGCAGGAATTGCCGGCGGTGACGACCGAGGCCTCGCCCATCACCGGCTTGAGCGTTGCGAGCTTCTCGAGCGTGGTATCGGCGCGCGGTCCCTCGTCGGACGTGAGCGTCACGCTCTCGCGGGACTTCGCCCCGGTCTTGCGATCAACCACCTCTTTCACCACCGTCATCGGCACGATCTCGTCGGCAAAAGCGCGTCTCTGCTGGGCGGCCGCGTTGCGACGCTGGCTTTCGGCGGCGAACTCATCCTGCCGGTCGCGGTCAATGCGATAGCGCTTTGCCACCGTCTCGGCCGTGTCGATCATGCTCATCCAGATGGAGGGCTTGTGCTCGGTGAGCCAATCCTCCTTCTTGAAGTTCTCGCCATCCGGGCTCTGCACCAGGCTGATCGATTCTACGCCACCCGCCACCGTCACCTTGGCGCCTTCGTGCTGCACCCGATATGCCGCAAGGGCGATGGCCTGAAGGCCCGAGGAGCACTGCCGGTCGATGGTGGTACCGCTCGTCGTCACCGGCAGCCCGGCCCGCAATGCCGCCAGCCGCGCCACATTATAGCCGGTCGCCCCCTCCGGCATGGCGCAGCCGAGGATCACGTCGTCGACCTCGGCCGGATCGACCTTCGCGCGCCGCACCGCCTGCTCGACCGCATGGCCGGCCAGCGTGGCGCCGTGGGTCAGGTTGAAAGCGCCACGATAGGCCTTGCCGATCGGCGTACGGGCGGTCGACACGATCGCGATGTCGGACATGGAGGTTCTCCCTAATGTCGAGATGGCGGATCTTTCCGGATCGAGGTCAGGTTTCAGTTCTCCGCAAATTTGCGACCGCTTTTAGCAAGCTCCAGCAGGAGTTGCGAGGGCTGCCACCAGTATCCTTGTGTGCCGTGGAACCGCTCCACGGATGCAGTGACGACCTTCAGCCCGATCTCGTCGGCATACTGCATCGGGCCGCCGCGCCAACTTGGAAAGCCATAACCGTAGACGGCCGCCACGTCGATGTCGGACGAGCGGATGGCGATGCCCTCTTCCAGCTCCTTCGCCCCCTCGTTGATCACGCCATAGATGCAACGCTCGACGATCTCCTCGCCTGGTATCTTGCGGGGCATGAAGCCGCGCGCCTTGCGGTACCCGGCAATGAGACTCTCGATTTCCGGGTCAGGCGTTCCGGAGCGTGCATTGGCACCATAGCGGTACCAGCCGGCGCCGCTCTTTTGGCCGAGCTTGCCAGTGGCAACGATGTCGTCCTCGATCGCCGAGAAGCGGGCGCCCTGGGGCAGCGCCAGGCGTTGGCGCTTGCGGATCAGCTGTCCCACGTCGAGGCCGACCAGATCGGCCACCGCGAAGGGGCCCATCGGCATGCCGAAGTTGTAGAGCACCTTGTCGACCTCGTAGGGACTGGCACCTTCCTCCACGAGGAACTCGGCCTCGCGCCAATAGGTGTCGAAGGCGCGGTTGGCAATGAACCCGTCGCAAACTCGGGCCACCACCGGTTGCTTGTTGATCGCCTTGGCGACCGCGAGCGCGGTCGCCAGCACGTCCGCGCCGGTTCGGTCGCCGCGCACGATCTCGAGCAGCTTCATGATGTTGGCCGGACTGAAGAAGTGCATCCCGATCACCTCCTCGGGGCGACCGGTAGCAGACGCGATCTCATTGATGTCGAGGTTGGAAGTATTGGAGGCGAGGATGGCGCCCTTGCGTGCGATCCGGTCGAGTTCGGCGAACACCTTCTTCTTGATATCCATGTCCTCGAACACCGCCTCGACGATGAGGTCGGCGCCGGCGGCTTCGGCAAGACCAACCCCGCCGCGAATACGGCCAATGCGAGCCTCGGCTTCCGCCTCAGACATGCGGCCCTTGGCGCGGCCTGTCTCTATCTCTCTCCGGCAATAGTCGATCGCCTTGTCCCGCGCCTCGCTATTCACCTCGATCAGCCGCACCGGGAATCCGCGCTCGGCGAAGGCGAGGGTGATGCCTCGACCCATGGTGCCGCCGCCGATGACGGCCACGTTGGCGATTTTGCGCACCGCCACGTCCTTCGCCAGGCCGGGAACGCGGCGAGCCTCGCGCTCGGCGAAGAACAGATGGCTCAACGCGCGATGCTCCGGGGTGCGCACGCAGTCATCGAATATGGCGATCTCCGCCTTGAAGGCTTCGTCGAATGGCATGGAAAGCGCGTTCTCGATCGCATCGATCGCGCGCAGCCTTCCGTTGAAGCCGCGGAAACGCCGCCTCACCGTCTCGCGGGCCCTGGCGAAAATCTGCCGGTTTGCCCGCGCCGCCTCGATCGCTTCGCCCCGATTGCGCGCGCGGGGCAGATCGGCGGGCTTTGGCTTCCTGGCGATGATCTCGCGGGCAAATGAAATGGCCGCATCCTCGAGCTTGCCGTCGATGGCCCGGTCGATCATGCCGAGCTTCAAGGCTTCCGCCGTGCCGAAGACGCGCGCGCTCGGGATGATGTCGAGCGCTGCCTCGAAGCCGGCGATGCGGGAAAAGCGCTGTGTGCCACCGCCGCCCGGAATGATGCCGAGCCCGACCTCGGGGAAGGCGAACACGGCCGCTTTGTCGGCGATCCGGTATTGGCAGGCGAGCGCCACTTCGAGCCCACCGCCGAAGGCGCGCGTATGAATCGCGGCGATGATCGGCTTGTGGGAAAGATCGAGGCTCCGGTCGAATTCCAGCCAGCTGGGTGGCTGCTCTTCCTTGCCGAACTCAGTGATATCGGCGCCGGAGAAAAAGCTCGATCCCCGGCAAATGACGATGCCGGCCCTGATGCCGTCATCGCGGGCGATCTCGGCAAGCCCTTTGTAGAGGCCGGCCTTGACCGACTGGCCGATGGCGTTGACCGGGGGATTGTCCGTCCACAGCAACGCGATGTCGCCGCGCCGCTCGAGGGACACGGTCTTCGAAAGCTCGGTCATGATCCGCTCCTTCCTGTCGGGCCCGACACCGTCACGATGACGACCTCTGCAGGGCCCGATAGCGCTCATTGAGCTTGCCATGGTCGGCGAAGGTCAGAGTCATCGATGTGAGGCGCTTGAAGTGATGGCCGACGTCGAGGTCGTCGGTCATGCCCATGCCGCCATGAATCTGCACGGACTCCTGTCCGACCAGGCGCGAGGCCTTGTCGACCTGAAGTTTGACCGCGACGGCATCGCGCGGATCAACCGGATCATCGATCCCCGAGACCCGCGCGAGGGCCGCCTGGACGCGCGAGGCCGCCATTTCGGTGGCGGCAAACATGTCCACCATGCGGTGCTGGAGCGCCTGGAAAGAGCCGAGGGTGGCGCCGAACTGCTCGCGGGTCTTGGCATAGGCCACCGTGCTGTCGAGCAGCGTCCGCATGGAGCCGACCGCCTCGGCGCTCTGAGCCAGGATGGCGAGGTCGACGGCATGCCGGAGAAGCTTGAGTCCTTCGCCCGGCTCGCCAAGGACGACGGCGGCATCCACCTCCATGTTGCGAAGCGTGAGGTCGGCGGCTCTTCCACCATCGGCCGTCGCGAAGGAATGCAGTTCGAGCCCCTTGCGGCCGGCCTCGACGAGGAAAAGCGTGATGCCGCGCATATCGCGCGGCTCGCCCGACGTGCGCGCCGGCAGCAGGATCCAGCCGGATGCCGCCGCATAGGGGACGGCGCTCTTCGAACCCGAGAGCATGTAGTCCTTGCCCCGGCGCTCGGCGCGTGTCTCGACGTGCCGGAGATCGTAACGCGAGCGGGGCTCGGTGAGAGCAGCGGTCATGACCGCATCCCCTCGGGCGATCCGCCCGAGCAACTCGTCGCTCCGTTTGCCCGACGCCGCGAGCAGGGGTGCTGAGACTGCCACCGTCCAAAGATAGGGGCTCCTGAAAAGCACCCGGCCGAAGACCTCCATTATGAGCATCAGGTCGAGGCCGCCGCCGCCCGCTCCATCCACGCGCTCGGGCAGGAAGGCGCCGAGCGCGCCGATCTCTGCCAACCCTGTCCATATCTCGCGGCTGTAGCCGGGATCGCTGGCGGCGAGCCGTCGGCGTTCGGACGGCGACCAACGCTCGTCAAGCCAGCGCGTCAGGCTCTTGCGGAAAATCCGCTGGTCTTCACCGAGAAAGAATCCCCGCTGCATCGTGGCCCCGTTAAAGACCGAGCACGGCTTTGGCCACGATGTTACGCTGGATCTCGTTGGAGCCGCCATAGATCGAGATCTTGCGGAAGTTCAGATAGTGCCGCGTAGCCCAGGGCGCAAAGCTGCGCGCCGCGTCCGGATCGCTCGTCGGCAACTCCATGGATGTTGCCTGGGCAAAGGGCCCGGCCACTCCCATTGTAAGCTCGGTCAGACGCTGGCGGATCAATGTGCCCTGGATCTTCAGGATCGAAGATTCGGGCCCCAGCTCGCTGTTCGATTGCGGATCGAACAGGAAGCGGTACTCGGTGGCCTCCAGCGCATCGAGATCCGCCTCGACGGCGGCAATCTCGGCCATCAGCGTCGGATCGAGGAAGAGCGGCTCGTTGCCGCGTGTTTCGGCATTG
>JBGPNG010000074.1:0-6784 GCA_041487395.1 Dongiaceae bacterium | reverse complement strand
CGGAGCCCAGCCACAGCATTCTATTCTACTACTCCATCGTCATTGTCGCCGTCCTCGGCGCCGCGATGCCGAAAGTCTGGATCACGCCCCATGGGCTCGACTGGTTGTGGTTCCTGGTCTGCGGAATCGCCGGCAGCTTCGGGCAGTTTTGCTACAATCAAGCGTTTCGTTATGGCGAAGCCTCGATGGTGTCGCCCCTCGACTATATCGGTCTGGTCTGGGCGACGCTGATGGGCTTCATCGTATTCGGCGATCTGCCGACCTGGCTGATTTTAGGCGGGGCCGCCGTCATCATCCTCAGCAGCCTCTATATCGCGCGGCGCGAAGCGCTCAACGCCCGAAACCGGGCCGCCAGCCTCAAGCCCACCAGCCTCAAGCCCAATTGACGATGGTCGAACAATCAACCGGGCTGCGGCATGTGCCGCTCAAAGGCGTCGTCTACATGGTCGGCGGGGTCTTTTTTCTTGCCGTCATGGATGCATCGGCGAAATGGCTGACGAGCGGCTATTCGCTTACCCAAATCATCTTCGTCGGTCGGCTGCCCGCGCCCTTCTTCGCCATCGCGCTTGCCCTTGCCAATGGCGGGATCGCCACGTTGAAGACGCGACGGATCGGCTGGCACCTGTTTCGCGCTGCGTTCAGTACGGCGACCCTCGTTTGCTTCTTTTGGTGCCTCAAGCTGCTGCCCCTGGCCGACACAGTGGCCATCACCTTCGTTGGGCCCCTGTTCATGTGCGCGCTATCGGTTCCGTTCCTGGGGGAGCGCGTGGGTCCGCGCCGGTGGGTCGCCATTCTGATAGGTTTCGCCGGGGTCGTCGTCATCGTACAGCCGAGCGGCGCTGGTTTCGGGCTGGGCCCGGCTTTGGCCCTCAGCGCGGCATTCACCTATGCGATCACCATCATCATCTCCCGGCGCATCAGCGATACGGAGACCAGCCACGGCATGTTGTTTTGGTTCTCGATCCTGCTGATCGCCATCTCAGGCGTGTTGACGCCCTTCCAATGGACCACGCCGGGAGGGCGGGATCTTGCCGTATTCGCCGTATTGGCATGCGGCGGCACTCTTGGGACGTTCCTGTTGACCCAGGCCTTTCGCTATGGGGAAGTATCGTTCCTCGCCCCGCTGGAATTCACCGCCCTCGTCTGGGCGTCGTTGTTCGGTTTGCTGTTCTGGCGAGAGTTCCCGACGCCGACGGTACTGATCGGGGCCATCATCATCGTGGCCAGCAACATCTATGTCGTGCATCGCGAAACGCGCGACCAACGCCGTCGACTTGACCCCAAGAGTCCCGCCCCGCATCTTCCCGACGCATGACGGAGTTTGTCGAGGCAGTCGTGATCGGTGCCGGCGTCGTCGGGCTGGCAATCGCTCGCGCGCTTGCCCGCGATGGCCGCGAGACCCTGATACTGGAATCCGCCGGCAGCATCGGCAGCGAGATTTCCTCACGCAACAGCGAGGTCATCCACGCCGGAATCTACTATCCCACCGACAGCCTGAAGGCGCGACTCTGTCTCTCCGGTCGCGAACAGCTCTACGCTTATTGCGCCAGCCGCGGAGTCGCGCACAAGCGCCTGGGGAAGCTGATCGTTGCAAGCGAGCCCTCCCAGATTCTTGCCCTGCAAAATCTCGCGGCCAAGGCGGCCGACAATGGCGTCGACGATCTCGTCTGGCTAGACGGGCCGGGCGCTCGGGCGCTTGAACCAGCGCTCAACGTCGTGGCTGCTCTCTTGTCGCCCTCGACGGGGATCGTCGACAGCCATGGCTTGATGCTGAGTTACCGGGGCGAGGCCGAGGCCGCCGGCGCATCGCTTGCGCTGAAGAGCCCGGTCACCGGGGGCGTGATCGATGACCAAGGCTTTCGCCTCGACATCGGCGGGACGAGCCCGATGAATCTTCGCTGCCGCTATCTGGTGAATGCCGCTGGCCTCGGCGCGCAAAGCGTCGCCCGCAGCCTTTGGGGCTTCGATCCGGCCAGGATCCCAGGTCGCTACCTGGCCAAGGGAAACTATTTTGTCCTGATCGGGGCGGCCCCGTTCAGCCGTCTGATCTATCCGGTGCCGGAGGGCGGAGGCCTGGGGATCCACCTGACGCTGGATATCGCCGGGCGGCCGCGCTTCGGCCCTGATATTGAATGGGTCGAGAGCATCGACTATTCGGTCAACCCAGGGCGCGCCGCGGCGTTCTATGGCGCCATTCGCCGCTACTGGCCGGAATTGCGCGATGGGACGCTAGCGCCAGGTTATGCCGGAATCCGGCCGAAGCTCCACGGCCCCGACAGCCCCGCGCCCGATTTTCTGGTGCAAGGTCGCCCGCAACACGGTGTCAAGCGGTTGGTTAATCTTTTCGGGATCGAATCGCCGGGATTGACCGCGTCATTGGCCTTGGCGGATCTGGTCACAGCCGAACTCGATCATTGAACGGCTACCCTCCTCGCCCATAGGCCGGTATCGTATCGGGCTAGCCTGGCCCGGCACCGGCCAGATCGCCCGCGATCCGCGGCCGGTCCAACTGGAATCGCTGCGCCCCATCTTCATCGACAGCGCCATGTCAAGGATCGCCCGGCACGCCATAGGCCGGCGCCGATCGCGGATCGAGAGCCCGGGTCACATAGTCCTGCATCTGCGGTTCATAACGTCGCCACAGTTCGCGCAATGCGGGGATCGGTCCCTCATCCGACCAATCGACGCGTAGATCGACCAGTGGCCAGATCTGCGCATCCACCACGATGAGTCCTGCGGATTTCACGGGTCCCATTTCGCCGCCGGCCGCAAGGCCAGCTTCCAGCCCGTGCAACAGACGCTCGGCCAAATGGCGCTTAGGGTCGTCGGCAAATGCCTTCGCCATCGCCGCCGGGACATCGCGACTGCGCAGCAGATTGCCGGCGGCAACGCAATCCTTGCCTTCGGCGACCGCCCCCGTTCCCAGGACCTTGGCGCCGCTGTGGTGGGCTGTACGACCCTCGCGATCGATGATCGTGACCTGGCGATATTCTGGGAATCTATTGGCGGCGATCACTTGGCGCAGCGCTTCGGGCGCGGTTGCGCCCTTGGCCAGCAATTCGAAAGCCCGCGGCCCGATGGAGGGATCGGTGACATTCTGGGTCGCAACGGCGCCGACGCCGGCCCGGGCCCAGGGGCAACGGCTGGCGACGCAGATGCTGGAGGTGGTGATGGCCACCCCGAACATGCCCGTGCGCGCGCAGCGGCCGATGAGCGAGAAGGTCATGGCCGCGACTTGGGCGCGCGACGCGCCGTCCGCCGCGGCTGGCCTGGCGCCGGTTTCTTCATGCGGCTTTCGGGGATCACCGCCCAGGCATCGATCTCCATGACCCATTCCGGGCGCGCAAGGCCCTGGACGATAAGGCCGGTCGAAACCGGAAACACGCCCTTCAACCATTTGCCGATTACCCGATAGACGGCTTCGCGATAGGCGCGGTCGGTGATGTAGACGGTGATCTTGCAGATGTCCTCGAGACGAGCACCTTGCTCTTCCAACAAAGCCTTGACGTTCTTCATCGCCTGCTCGGCCTGGGCGGCGGGATCGCCGATGCCGACCATGCGCCCGTCGAGATCCTGGCCGACTTGTCCGCGCAGAAATACATGCGTGCCCGTGGCGCGCACCGACATGGAGAGATCGTTGTCGAGCTTCTGCTCAGGATAAGACTTCTTCGTATTGAACTTGCGTAACCGATGATGGGCCATCGCTATTTCTTCCCCTGTTGCATGACTCGTTCCGACAGGCCGGCCGCCTTGCGTACGAAATCCAGCGGCCCGGCGAAATCGAAATTGTTATAGACGGCGTTGAGATGGGCAAAGGGCGGCGATTGGGCGAACAGCTCGAACGTCACCCGGTGGCCGGCGTAGTCGGAGTTCAGCAGATCGCGGGCGAAGGCGAGCAGTTTGCGCCGATCCTCCGCCACCCAGAAGTCGTTCACACTGTAGTATTTTTCCAGCCACTTCTTGGTTTCTGGATCGTCGAACGCGGCGCTGTCGGGCGTCACGCAGATCTGGCCGCCGCAAAGTTCGCGCGCGATATGCATCATCGCGGGCAGGCGCGAGCAGGCCTGGACGCGGCCGGTATAGAGGAGCGACTGGTTTGGCATGAGAAGCCCGGCCGGGCTTTTCTCGGCAAGCGCGATCGATCCCGTCAGATGGGCGTTGATCGTCTCGCGATAGATCGCAAGTTCCGCCAGTTTCTCGCGCACCGCCTGTTGCTGGTCGAGGCCCGTTTGGCGCACGTTGAACAGCGCCACGCCGATCATCATGTCGGCGATAGTGAGCATACGTTGGATAAACGGGAAAGCGCTGTAGCGGTGCAGCGTGCCGCGGATGAAGCTGGCGGCTCTCGTGTGACGATAGAATAGGACGTTTTCCCACGGCACCAATACGTCATCGAAGATCAGCAGCGTGTCGACTTCATCGCAGCGGTTGGAAAGCGGATAGTCGCGGGCGGGCGCCCGACCGGCAAAGCCGGTGCGGCAGATGTGCTTCAGCCCCTTGGCCCCCATGTCGCAGATGAATCCCAGCGCATAGTCCGACAGCTTGTCGTCGCCCCAATTGGCTATCGTTGGCTTGACGAACGCCTGGTTGGCATAGGCAGCCGCCGTCTCGAATTTGGCGCCGCGCACGACGATTCCGGCGTCGGTTTCCTTGACCAGGTGGAGCAGCATGTCGGGGTCCTGGTCCTGCGGCCGCTTGGAGCGGTCGCCCTTGGGATCCGTATTTCCCGAAACATGGAAAGTGTCGGAGCGCAGTGCCTTGAAGATGTGAGCCTCGATATTGTCGGCGAAGCGCGCATCGACTTCGCGCAACACGTTCTGGCCGTCGTAAAGCGACCACATCTCCCCGATCGTTTCGTCGCCGACCCGGATGACGACCCCACCGATGTCCTTCATCACCATGTCGACGGCTCGGCGCTTGGCCTGCCAGTGCGCCTGGGTTTTGGGCAGCTGATAGCCGATGCAATTGGTCTCGCCCGTCTTTTCGTCGACATAGGTCATGGCGGGCGCCGTGGCCGCGTCATGGGCCATGTCGTAAATGCGGGCGCGGATATCGACGATGGGCTTGAAGGCCGGATGGGTGGCAACGTCCCTGACGCGCTCGCCGTTCATCCATACCTGCCGGCCGTCCTGCAGGGAGTCGCGATATTGCTGTCCCGTCTTGATCATGGTGCACCCCTGAAAGAATGAGGACAGGAGCTTGACGGTCGACGCGATAAAGGGAAAATATTATTTTCAGATCATTTGTATAGGAAGATCCTATCTTGTTCACCTTGAAGCATTTGCGCTATTTCGTCGCCGTGGCCGATGCCGGGGCGGTGACCGGCGCGGCGCGTACATTGAATGTCTCGCAGCCTTCGATCTCCGCCGCCCTGGCGGAACTCGAACGGCGCCTGGGATTGCGGCTATTCTTGCGCCATCACGCCCAGGGATTGTCGCTCACCCCGGCCGGCCGGCGCCTGCTCGGCCAGGCGCGACAGCTCATCGCGCACGCTGACGAACTCCGCCTGGCCGCGCTCGATCTCGGCGGCGGCCTGGCGGGAGAACTCGACCTTGGCTGTTTCATTACGTTCGCGCCTTGGATCGTTCCGGGCCTGCTCCGCGGTTTCACCCAGCGTTTTCCGGACGCTCGCGTTTCGCTGCATGAAGCGCATGTTCAGGGCGTGCTCGAAGGTTTGCGCAGTGGCCACAGCGAAATCGCGCTCACCTACGATCTCGATCTGGGGCCCGATATCCTGTTCGAGCCGCTGGGGGAGGTTCCGATCCATGCAGTGCTGCCCGCCGGCCATCGGCTGGCCAAGGCGCCGGCGGTCCGCCTAGCGGAGCTCGCCGGCGAGCCTCTGGTCCTTCTCAGCCTGCCCCAAAGCCGCGAGTATTTCCTGTCGATCTTTTATGCGCTGCGCCTTGAGCCGCGCATCGCCTACGAGACCGGGTCGTTTGAAATGGTCCGCGGCCTGGTGGCCAACGGTCTCGGCTATTCGATCATGCATTCCCGGCCGCCCAGCGAACGCGCCCTCGACAACCGCCGTCTTGCCTATCGTCCGGTGACGGAGCGGGTGCGCCCGACCGAACTTGGATTGGCGCGGCTGGTCCAGCTTCGCCCGACGCGGCTGGCATCCGGCTTCGCCACCTTCTGCCGCGAGCATTTCGCGGCCGGCGCATCTATTTCCGGATGAAGCGGAGAAGCACCAGAAGAATCATCGAGCCGATGATGGCGGCCACCAATTCCGCCAGGACCGGCGGCACGCCGTGGACGGCGATACCGAGCCGATTGAATAGATATCCGCCGATCACGGCGCCGATCACGCCGATGACCAGATTGGCGACAATGCCGCTCGACTCGGCGCCCATCAGTTTGCCGGCCAGCTTGCCGGCCAGCCAGCCCGACTAGAAGAAAGACGACTAGTCCGTCCATTCGATGCACCCCATTCTGCTCATTCCGGCCAATTCCGTCCGTTGACCGCCATGGCGCTTTAGCCGCGGCAAACCAGCAGGAATCGATGCGCCAACTCCCGGTCAACTTTATGTCGGCTTTGTGGCTTTACAAGATATAGTAAGCGGGGGCAATATGCACCGCTACATGGGGGATAAGGCGGGCATAAGCGCGAAAGTACCGCCCGCTCCAAGCGACGCAGGCCGCTTGTCCCTTCTGCATACAGACCCACCGCGCAACCAGGGGGATGCGTCTTATGGCTCACACACACAAGCCCGACGACTACGCGGGCTCGCATGACGACGTCAAACAGCTCCACAGCATGGGCTACGCGCAGGAGTTGGCGCGACGG
>JBGPNG010000073.1:0-6840 GCA_041487395.1 Dongiaceae bacterium | reverse complement strand
TCGGCGACGTCGGCCGCCAGGGCTGGAATCTGCTCCGGGAAGATCTGCCTTTGCCGGTCGCGGTGCTGAAAACCCGCGTCCTCGACAACAACAGCCGATGGATGGCGCGATTCCTGGAAGCGACGGGCGCAGTCATCGCGCCCCATGGCAAGACCACCATGAGCCCGCATCTCTTCCAGCGTCAGTTGGCCGACGGCGCCTGGGCGATCACGGTTGCGACCGTGGGGCAATTGCAGATCTGCCGCCGCTTCGGTCTCAATCGGCTGCTTCTGGCCAACCAGCTCGTCGGCCGCCAGGCCATCGGCTATGTCGTCGCCGAGTTGGCGCGCGATCCCGCCTTCGAGTTCTACGCGCTCGCCGATTCGGTGGAGGCCGTGGCGATGCTCGCCGCCGAGGCGAAACGAGCGAAGCTCAATCGGCCCATCAATCTATTGCTCGAAGGCGGGCTGCTCGGCGGTCGCGCCGGTTGCCGAACGCGTGAGGCGGCGCTCGTGGTGGCTCGATCCATCAAGGCGGAGGCGCCCTTCGTGGCGTTGCGTGGCGTCGAAGGTTTCGAAGGCCTGGTCCATGGCGGCACCGAGGCGCGCGAAGCCGCGGTCGGCGCCTTCCTCGATTTCCTCGTCGCCATCGCCGGCGATCTCCGACGCGAAGACTTATTCGCCGAAGGTCCGGTTATCCTCTCGGCCGGCGGTTCGGCATTTTATGACATGGCCGCCGAGCGGCTTGCAGATGCCGGTATCCCCAATGCGCTGGTGGTGATCCGCAGCGGCTGTTATCTGACCCAAGATTCGATGCTCTATCGAAATGCGTTCGAACGCCTTCGGGCGCGCTCCGCGCTTGTCGCCAAGCTCGAAGGCGGATTGGAGCCGGCCCTCGAACTCTGGGCCTATGTCCAGTCTCGGCCGGAGCCCGGCCGTTTAATCCTGACCCTGGGCAGGCGCGACGCCTCCTACGATGCCGATTTGCCGGTGCCGCTATCCTGGTTCAGGCCGGGCGATGCGGGCGGCCCACAGCCGCTCGGCGCCGGCTACAAAGTCGTCGAACTCAACGATCAGCACGCCCATGTCACAATTCCAACGCCGAGCCCGCTCACTGTCGGCGACATGGTGAGCCTCGGCATCTCCCATCCCTGCACCACCTTCGACAAATGGCAGATCATGTTCCTCGTCGATGACGCCTATGGCGTCACCGGCGCGATCCGCACTTTCTTCTAAAACCTGGCTCCTAAAACTTAGGCGGCGAAGGGGTTCGCAACCTTGGGCCAATAGGGGCGCCTGAGTTTCGTATAAGGGATGTCGCCGAAGCTGCGAAAGAGCGCGCCCGGCGCGGTGGCATACAGAATCTTGTTGGCGATGGGTGCGAAACCGGCATGGAAATGCTGGGTCGATTTCACGACCACGATCTTGCGCTGGCTGAGATCGATTCCGAGCTTGGTGAATCCTTCGGGATGAAAGACCTGGGTGCGCAGGCTGGTCAACACGATGTCGATCCCCTCGGCCGACACCCAGGCCGAGGCCCCCATATTGTCGGGCGCCGCGCCGAACCGCTGGGTCACGCTCTCCGCCAGGCCGCGCACGGTGACCTTGAGGTCGATGGGGTTGCCCGAGGTTCGGCCGGATTTGCCGGCGAAGCGCAGTTCGAAGCTGTTGCCGAGTCCGGCTTCCATGCAGAATTTTACCGCGATCGGGTCCCAGTAATAGCCGCTCGCGACCTCGCGAATCCCGCGCTCCAAGATGCGGTGCAGGAAGAAGGTCGCATCGCCGGGCGCACCCCCGCCGGGATTGTCCGACACATCGGCGACGACCACGGGCCTTCCGTTCGTGGCCAGGGCCTGGTCGAGCGCTTCGTCCACCGAGAGGAATTTGGGCGCGATGCGCTCGCGCATGGCGAACAGCTCTTCGCCCAGTTTGCGGGCGAGAGCGTCGGCCTTTGCCTGGTCGTTGTCGGCGATCACCAAGATCTTTGCGCCCACGTCGGCGACGTCGCCCCAGGGGAAACAATGCCCGAACGAGACCGAGAGAATGCCGTCCTTGCCTTCGAGCGCCGTAATCCGGTCGACGAATCCGCGCAGCGGCTGCTCGGTCGTGCGATAGGTGTTGATCATCCGGCAGTCGAAGGCCGCCATGACGGGCCGCGTCTTGCCCGCCGCGGCGTCGGCGGCGAGATTGAACAGGTCCTCGGCTCGATCGGGAATATCGACATGGGGAAATTCCTTGTATGCCACGAGCAGGTCGGCTTCGCGAACCATCGCATCGGTGATATGGCAATGCAGGTCGAGTTCGGCGCCGATCACGGTCTTGGCCCCGGCAATTTCCCGCGTCTTGGCGAGAACGTCGCCTTCACAGTCGTCGTAGCCTTCGGCGACCATCGCGCCATGGAGCGCCAGCAGCACGATATCGACGGGGCCGGCCCTCTTCAGATCGCTCAGTATCTCCTCGCGCAGCCCCTCATACACGGCGCGCACCACGATGCCGCCCGGCTCCGCAAAGGTGCAGAGGCTTTCGATCACCTGCCAGCCGCGCTCTTCAGCGCGTCGACGCCAGACATGAAGCTGGGTCGAGCAATAATTGGCGATCTGCCGCGTGGCATCGCCATGAGCCATGAAGCCTTCCTCGAAGGCGCGCTGCCCGGTCGGAATCGGCGCGAAGGTGTTGGTCTCGGTATCGATCCCGGCGATGAAGACCTTCATGATTCTATTTTCTCCCTTTGAGGAGGCGTAGCTTTCCGCAAGGATGGTCTCGGGTCAAGGAACGGGGGGCAGCCCGCCTGCGCCATACATTGCGCAACATTTCCCCAATGAGCGAGGTTGCATCAAGCGCATTAGCCATGCCTGACCATCCCTTCGTCCATCGGTTGCTGGAACTGCCGCCGGCCTGGCGCGATCTGACGGCCCTGTCTTCCGCTGGGGCGCGCCTCAGCTTCGCAGGCCTCGGCCAGGCGATGATGGCTTTCGCCGGCTGGCTTTGCGAAAGGGCCGGTGTCGAGCCCGGCGATCGCGTGGCGATCTGCCTGCCCAAGAACCTCGAGGCGGCGGTGGCGGTCTATGGTATTCTCGCCGCCGGGGCCTGCTATGTGCCGCTGCCATTTTATGGACCTGCGGCGCGGCTCGCCGATCTCATCTCCTCCATCCGGCCGAAGCTGCTGTTGACCACGGCGGGCATGGCCGCCCGGCTGCGCGCAATCAATGGCCGACAAGGTCAGCCGCCGACGATCCTCGTCGAACCCCGCCAAGACGGCAGCGGTCTGGCACCTTTGCTGGAGCGGGCCTCGCCCTTGGGGCAAATGCCAAATGTCGGCCCGCTGGATCCGGCCGCTATCCTTTTCACCTCGGGCTCCACCGGCGATCCCAAGGGCGTGATGCTGTCCCACGACGGCATACTGAATACGGTGCAGGGCATGCAGCGGCGCGACCGGATGAGCGAGCGGGATCGGCGCATCAGCCATGCGGGCCTGCAGATCATTTCCTCTCTCGACCTGTTCTACCCGCTCTGCGGTTGCCAGATTTTTCTGATGCCTCAGACTGAGGCGATGTTTCCCGAACGCCTGGCCGAAGTGCTGGAACGCGAAAAACCGACGATCTGGTCATCCCAGGCCACGGTGATGCGCCTGCTGCTCGAGCGCGGCGATCTTGCCCACCGCGATCTGGCAAGCCTGCGGCGCGTCGCGTTTTTCGGCGAGCCGATGTCAATGGAGGTCTTGCGCCAGCTCATGGCCATACTGCCGCAGGCCGAGTTCCTGAATCACTATGGCGCCACGGAAGCCTTCAATATCGCCAACTTCTTCGTGCCGCGACCATTGCCCGAGGATATGAGCGCGCTGCCGCTGGGTGTGCCCGCGGATCATTGCACGATGACGCTACGCGATGAGTCGGGGGCCCAAGTGCGGCCGGGTGAAATAGGAGAGATCTGTGTCGTCAGCCCGACGGTCATGTTGGGGTATTGGGCGGACCCTGAACTGACCGCGGCGAAACGCGTCGAAGGCGAGCCGAATTCCTATCGCACCGGCGATATCGCGATCGCCGGCGAGGATGGCATGCTGCGCCTGCTTGGCCGCAAGGACAACCTCGTCAAGCTCCGCGGCCATCGCTTTCACCTGGGCGAAATCGAGGCGGTTTTGAAAATGCATCCGGCGGTGCGTGGGGCTTATGCCTTCGCTATCCTCGATAGCCGGGGCCAGCGGGTGATCAAGGCCGCCGTGCTGGCGGATGAAACATCCGATCTTGAAACCGCGTTGCGGCGGATCTGCGCCAGGCGCTTGCCGGCCTATGCCCGTCCGGTTGCGATTGCGGCGATGACGCAATTTCCCCTGCTGGCGAACGGCAAGGTCGATCGACAGAGGCTTCGGGCGATCGTCGAGGGCCGCTGAGAGGTGCGGCTCTCGTTCCGGGTAGCGGTCTATTGTCCTTCGCGCAGCAGGGAGCGGGCGATGATGTTGCGCTGGATCTCCGAGGCGCCTTCGTAGATGCGCAGGATGCGGGCGTCGCGCGCCAGACGCTCCAGCGGCAGGCGGCGGCTGTAACCATAGCCGCCGTGAAGCTGCAGAGCGCGATCGACGGTCCGTCCAGCCATTTCGCTGGCGGCCAGCTTGGCCATCGCCGCCGCACGCGTGAAGGGCTGTTCGGCCTGGCGCAAGGCAGCGGCCCGATACGTCAACAACCGCGCGGCCTCGATCTCCACGGCCATGTCCGCAATCATCCATTGAACGCCCTGGCGTTCGGCGAGCGCCTGGCCGTCGATGCGCCGCTCCTTGATCCAATTCATTGCCGCCGCCATGGCGGCCTCGGCGATCCCCAAGGCGATGGCGGCGACCTCGATCCGGCCGCGGTCGAGAACATGCATGGCGGTCCGAAAGCCGCTGCCGGCTGCACCAAGCCGCTGGCTCGCTGGCAGATGGCAATCGAGACCGATCTCGAAAACATGGCTGCCGCGTATGCCCATGGTGGGCTCGGGCCGCCCGAAGGTGAGCCCGGAAGTGCCTTTGTCGACGATATAGGCGTCGATCGCCGGTTTCCGCGCCTCGCCCCCGCTGCGCGCGAAGACAATGATGAAATCGGCATGGCCGGCATTGGTGATGAAATGCTTGGTGCCGCGAAGATGAATGCCATCGCCCGATGGCGAGGCGAGGGTGGTCATGTCGGCGGGGCTCGATCCCGCGTCTGGTTCGGTCAGCGCGAAGGCGCCGAGCCAGCTGCCCTCGGCCGCGCGGCGCAAGTAGCGCTCCTTCTGCGCCGCGTCGCCCGCGAGAAGGATCGCATCGCTGGCCAGAAAATGTGCCGTCAGGCTGGACGCCGTGGCGGCGCAGGCACCCGCAATCTCTTCGACCACGCCGACCACGCCGAATGCCGAGGCGCTGACGCCGCCCCAGGCCTCCGGCAGATTCAGGCCCATGATGCCGAGCGCGGCCAGGCTCGGCAGGTTTTCTCCCACGAAGCTTCCTTCTTCGTCGAAAGCCGCGGCCTTGGGCGCCAGCTCGGCTTGCGCGAAGCGCCGGACGGCATCGCGCAAGGCGATATCTTCGGGGCTGGGATCGGGAATCATGGCGGCGATATCCTAAGCAGGATTTGGTTGAACAGGCCATGCTTCTCCGTCTTGCCCGGGCCGGCCGAAGGCCGTGAACCGGGCGTGCTGGCATCGATGAGTTCGCCTCGTCTTGCGTCATGCTGACGGGCATGACGATTGGAAAGAGTAGCCTTGCCAATTGTGGCTTAATCAGGCGAAACCTGTTTGGTAAAATAGACAACAAGGGGTGTGCATGGATCGCCGCAACATCGGCCAGGCGGGATTGCAGGTCGGCCCTCTGGGCTTCGGCGGGGCACCGCTCGGCAATCTGCTTGCGCCGGTGAGCGATGCCGACGCCCAAGCGGCCCTCGCCACATCCTGGGCCAGCGGCTGCCGCTATTTCGATACCGCGCCGTTCTATGGTTTTGGGCTCAGCGAGCGGCGCATCGGGGATGCTCTGCGCAAGCGTGGCCGCGATCAATATGTGCTATCGACCAAGGTGGGCCGTCTCATCCGGCCCGGCGAGCACGCCGGCAAGGCCTCCGAGGGATTTCGATCTCCCATGCCGTTCCATGCCGTCTATGATTATTCCTACGATGGGGTCATGCGCTCGATCGAGGACAGCTATCAGCGCTTGGGCCTGGATCGCATCGACATCGTCCTCATGCATGATATCGGCCGCCTTACCCATGGCGAGCGTCACCCCGAGGTCATGAAGATCGCCATGGACGGGGGATATCGCGCTCTGGACGAGCTTCGCCGCAATGGCCATGTTGGCGCCATCGGCCTGGGCGTGAACGAGACCGCGGTCTGCGAGGAAGCGATGCGCCTGGGGGATTTCGACTGTTTCCTGCTGGCCGGACGCTACACATTGCTGGAGCAAACCGCGCTGGACAGCTTTTTTCCCGCCTGCCAGGCACGGGGCATTTCCATCATCATCGGTGGCCCCTTCAATTCCGGGGTCCTGGCGCGCGCCGGGCGGTCCGATGCGACATATGACTACGCGGCGGTGCCCGAAGCCATAAGGCAGCGCGTGAGCGAGATCGCCCGAATCTGCGCCGCGCATAACGTCTCGTTGCCGGCGGCGGCCCTGCAATTTCCCTTGGCCCATCCGGCGGTCGCCTGCGTCATTCCCGGCGCCCGCAATGCGGCCGAAACGGCAAGCCACTGGCAGATGCTGAAGGCGGATATTCCCACGGCATTCTGGGCCGAACTGCGGGCCGCCGGCCTGATCCATCCCGCGGCGCCGACGCCCAGCCCTTCGCCTCGATGATCGATAGCCATCAGCATTTCTGGCGCCTCGATCGCGGCGACTACGATTGGCTCACGCCCGAACTGGCGG
>JBGPNG010000072.1:0-6875 GCA_041487395.1 Dongiaceae bacterium | reverse complement strand
GGCATTATAGGGATCATGAGGTACCACGATATAGCGCGAGCCGGTTCGACGCAGGGCACGTCCGATGGTTGCCAAATTCGGACTAAAGATCCCGTTGAGCAACAGAACGTCTGAGAACGCTAGTGCGCTAATGTACTTGAGGAGTTCATCGCTCACCCGGAAGCGACTGCGCGAGGCCTTGGCGGAGAACGTGCGAACGGCGTAGCCGAACGGAGAACGCCGGTAGCTCGGAGATTCGGCTTCCGCCAAAATCTCGACCTGAGCGCCTGCCACTTCCAGTCCGCTGGCAAGGCCATGTACGGACTTGGTCGTACCATTTGGGAATTTATCCTCCAACGGAGGGAAGTGTTGCAGATAGATAAAAATATTCATGGTTGAGGCGGCCCCCGATGTTTGGACATCGGTCAGGAGGATTAGCCGAAATTCCCTATATGTTGAGCGCGAGTCTGCGTCCGCGGTGGTTTGTATCTTCCTTGAAGCATTTCAACAAAGGATTTCGAGGGCACGCAGGCAGATATTACCGGATGGAAACGAACCGCGTCAACCCTCGCATTCGACACCCATTCGACACCCTCGCATTCGGGGCGACCGTCGTTCTCGGGGCATCGCCAGTGTCGATCAGGATTGGAGCGGTCGGTCACGCCTGGCATTCCCAAATCTGCGTTCATCATTGTCGGACGAGCTTATCGCCCCAATTGCGCAACTTTGCGTATCCACGCCGCCGGGGGGGGGGCGAACCAGTCGACCGTCCCGCGGGTAAGCGCCTCGAGGTGACGGCGCGGCGGCGCTTGGCCAAGAACGATCTGAAGCCGTCGCGCAAAGAGATGTGGAAAGAGCGGACCATGTCCTCCGGGCCTATGTCACCTGCACCTTTGAGATCGCCGCCGTCGTGACATGGGGCCTTCTTGGTGCAATTGTAGGCTTGCTAGCGAGCTACATAACGACCATGCTTGCCATGGTATGGTTGGTCTTCCGAACCGAGACCGGCTCTGAACCGCACGCGGCAACTTGCTGAATAATCCGTTGGATGCGCAACAAGAGCGTGCGGCGCTCGCGAGCCGATTGTTCCGCGTTCTCGAAGCGAACGCGGTTGCCTTCTGCGCCGTCGGCGACACCGAGCAGCTTCCGCATTGCATCCCGAGTGATCTCGACCTCGTCGTCGATGCTGGCGATGCGACCAAGCTGCCGCGGCTACTTTTCGGCCTGGCTCGGGAGAACGGTGCTAAACTCGTCCAAGTCCTTCGGCATGAGCGACAAGCCTGGTATTTCATCCTCGCCGGCTTTGACACAGATGGACGACCGTGGTTCTTGCATCCCGATTTCAGCTGCGGCTATTGCGAAAAGGCGCGACCGCTGCTCGAGGCCATGCAGCTTCTCGTCGGATGCCGACCGGCTATCGAATCGAATGGCGATCCTAAGGGGTTCGTGGTGCCCGCCCCGGCGGGCGAATTCATCTATTATTTTCTGAAGAAAACCGAGAAGCAGGAACTGAACGAGCGCCAGGCACGTCACTTGAGCGCGACGTACGCAGAAGACCCCATCGGAGCGGTTGCCCAACTTCGGCGCTTTTGGCGTGATGCCGATGTTGAGCAGATCACCTGCGCCGCGGCCGGCAGCGACTGGTCGGCTGTCCGCACTATGCTCCCGCGATTGCGAAAGGAGCTGCACGATGCGCGACCGATCTCCTGGATGGGATGGCTGCGCGAATTACCGCGCGTGATCGATCGAATATTGCGGCGCACGGGGCTGTGGGTTGTCTTCCTGGGACCCGACGGCAGCGGTAAGAGCACGATCCTGGACAAGGTTGCGGCCGAAATTGCACCGGCGTTTCGACGGACGCAGACCTTCCATCTGCGAGCGCCGCTGTTGGCTCATAGCAAGAGTCGCCCCGTCGTTGATCCTCACGGTCGCCCGCCGCACCACTCGGCCACCTCGCTGGCCCAGCTCTTGCTAAACGTTGTCAGATGCTGGCTCGGCTATTTGGTGCATGTGCGGCCGGCGCTGGTGCGTTCGACCTTCGTCGGGTTCGACCGGTACTATCACGATGTCCTCGTCGATCCGCGCCGCTACCGCTATGGTGGACCGCGCTGGCTGGCGAGGCTTACCTGCGCGTGGGTTCCCAAACCCGATCTGTGGATCTTTCTCGATGCCTCGGCGTCGGTGATCCGAGCCAGGAAGGCTGAGGTCCCGCTACTGGAAATCGAACGCCAACGCCCTGCCTATCAAGAGCTGGTAACTCACCTGCCAGGCGGGCACATCGTCGATGCCTCGCGGTCGCCTGACGAAGTCGCGCACGCGGTCGAGCGGATCATCATCGATTTTCTCGCCGCCCGGGCTGCACGACGTCTCGCCTTGGAGTCGCCGTGAACACCGAGCACATTGGCGTCTTTCCTCCCGGCACCGCGCTGCTCGCGCTTCCGAGTTGGCGCGCGCCGCGCGTGCTGCTGTCAAAATCGGGCGGCCCAATACGGCGCTGGCGCGACAGCGCGTTTTATCCGGCGACGCGATCGACGGCGCGGCTCTACCGCCTCGCCCTGCGCGGCAAGGCGGCCCTCGGATGGAGCGAGACACGCCAAGCCGTGGGCGACCGTTGGACCTTGCGAGAGTTCGTCGGCGACTGCCTGCCGGCCACAGCTTCGGTGGTGCTCCAGATCCGCCCCCCCGGACCGTGCCAGAAGTACACGATAGAGCTCCGCGATCAGGTCGGCACAATTATCGGTTATGTCAAATATGCCCGGCAAATATTGGCGCGTCAGCGGCTTGAACAAGAGCACACGATGCTGAAATGCCTACCGGCCGGAGTTGGTCCGACCGCGCTGAAGTTCGGGGATTTCGGTGATGCCACGGCTCTGCTGGTAACGCCGCTCTCCGGCCGGACTCCCGCAGCGAAGTTGCCGCCGGTGCCGGGGATGCTCGAATTCGTCAAATCGCTCGAAGTTTCGGCCCCGCTCGCGCTCGCATCGCATCCCTACCCGCGTGCCATTCGCGAACGCGCTGGAGGGTGGCTTGACGCCATCCTCGACGATCTGGCGGGTAAGAGTTGGCCGGTCAGCCTGCAGCATGGCGACTTTGTCCCGTGGAACCTGCGTCGCCGCCAAGACGGCAACGGCCTGTCCGCATTCGACTGGGAACACGGGATCGCAAACGGTTTTCCCTATCTCGACCTGGCCTATTTCATCCTGCAGGTTGCCGTGCTGATTTATTCTTGGCCGGCGGCAAAGAGCGCAATCTATGCCACCGCATGGCTGGAACGACAGCCGGCGTTTGGCCTCACCGGACGTGAGGCCCGCGCCCTGGTGCGGCTTTCGATGTTCGATGCCTATTGTCGCACCGAGGATGACGGGTTCGGGGACGAGCATTCGTTGCAGCCCTGGCGCCGAAGGATATGGCGGGGATCATGGTGAGGCGGCTGAAGGTGCTGATGTCGGCATATGCCTGCGAGCCGGGCAAGGGATCGGAGCCGGGCGTTGGCTGGGCCGTTGCACTCGAAATGGCGCGCTATCATGACATCTGGGTGATCACGCGTGCGAACAATCGACCCGCTATAGAGGCCGAGCTGGCGCGGAACCCGCAGCCCAGCCTCCACTTTGTCTACTGGGATCTCCCGCCTTGGGCGCGCTTCTGGAAGCGCGGCAGACGCGGGGTCCATCTGTATTACTATCTTTGGCAGCTTCGCGTCCTCGGCATCGCGCGCGCCCTCCATCGAGAAGTTAAGTTCGACCTGGTTCACCACGTGACCTTCGTCCGCTACTGGGCCCCGAGCTTCCTCTGCTTCCTGGGTGTACCGTTCGTCTGGGGACCGGTCGGCGGTGGCGAGTCGGCGCCCAGAAGCTTTTGGGGCGGCGCAGGGTGGCGCAGCGTGCTCTCCGAGTGCTCGCGAGAACTCGCGCGCTGGATCGGCGAGAAGGGGCCTTTTGTACGAGCGACGGCGCGCCGAAGCGCGGTTGCGCTTGGCACCACCAACGAGAGCGCGGCGCGGCTCCGCGCACTCGGGAGCCGACGTGTCGAGACCCTTTCGCAGATCGGGTTGTCCGATGATGAGTTTGAGCAACTCGGGCAGACCCGGGGCAAGCCGAAAGACAGTATTCGGTTCCTCAGCGTCGGCGAACTTGTCCATTGGAAGGGATGTGACATCAGCCTGCGCGCCTTCGCCCAGGCCAACATAGCGGGCGCGGAGTATTGGCTGATCGGAGATGGCCGGGACCGGCGGCGTCTCGAGCAGCTGGTTGCCGATCTGGGGATCGCCGATCGGGTGCGGTTTTTGGGGAACGTGCCGCGCCACGAGGTCTTTCGCCTGCTTCACGAGTGCGATTTCGTGCTCCATGCGTGGCTGCACGATTCCGGCGGCTGGGCTTCGGTCGAGGCAATGGCCGCCGGCCTGCCGGTGATCTGTCTCGACCTTGGCGGGCCGGCGTTACAGGTAACGGCGAATTCCGGCTTCAAGATCCCGGCACGCGATCCCGACCAAGCCAGCCGTGACATCGCCGCGGCGATGATCGAGCTGGCGCAAGACAAAGAATTGAGATGCCGCCTGAGCAATGGCGCCCGCGAACGCGTCAGACAACAGTTCTGCCGGAGCGCGCAAGCAGAACGCTTCAATTCCATCTATCGACAGGTGGTAGCCGGCGAGGGTCAATCGTAAAGGACGTCGGTCACTTGGTTTGCCTCCCCGGAAGAAGCACCCGATGGTCCGGCGGGTCTACATTGCGAAGGACGATGGACCAACCCGGGCCGCTGGGGGCTAAATGCTGAGGTGACCGCTTGATCGGGATCAAGGCGCAGCTCGCCGTCCTCCGGGCTTGGTCAGCCCGAACGGTTTGCAAGCCGGTGCGGCGATCGTCTGCGGTTTGCGGCCGGAGCGGCGGCTTCGCGCTCCTCATCGTGCTGTGGACGCTCGTGCTGGTGGCCTTCATCGTCGCCCACATCACGGCGAGCGGGCGGACCGAGATCCGGATTGCCGGTAATCTCGTTGCAAATGCGGTCGCCGGGGCGGCCGCTGACGGGGCGATTTTCGCAGCGATCTTCAACCTGATGGATCCGAGACCGGACCAGCGCTGGGCGGTGGATGGGACTGCCCGCGAGCTCGTGATCGGCGATAGTCGGGTAACGGTGCGGCTCGAGGACGAGGCCGGGCGGATCAATCCGAGCTGGGCGTCGCCTGCGCTCCTCGAAGCGCTGCTGCACGTCACCGGTAGCGATCCGGCGAGCGCCCGGCGCCTGGCAGCCATGATCGCCGAATGGGTGGGCTCCGCGCCTGTCCCCCGGTCGCAAAATGCGCGCCTCGCGGAGTATCGCGCAGCGGGGCTCGATTATGGACCTCCCGGCACACCGCTGGAGACCCTCGACGAACTTGCCCGCGTGCTTGGCATGACCCCAGCTATCCTCGCAGCGATCCGCCCCCATCTGACGCTGTTCGGTCCGCCCGGGCCGAGCCTGGCGACCGCCGACCCGGCAGTCGCCGCCGCCCTGGCTGAGATCACGCTGGCTGATCAGGCCTCATCTTCCGCGAACCAAATGCCGCCGGATGTGCTCACGGTGCGGATCGCGGCGCTCGCGTCCAGTCTGGGCAACGGGCATGTGACCCGCTCCGCCATCGTCCGCTTGGGGGAGATGCTGCCCGGCGGATACGTCGTGCTTGCCTGGGGCAGCGACTTCGATTGAGGCCCGCGCGTGCCGGGCGGTCGGCCTTTGCAGCCGTTACGTCGGGTTCAGGCGCGCGGGCTCTGCAGGTAATAACCCTCCAACCGCTTGTACACGCTGGCGGCGGGATCTCCGTACTGGCCCGCCCGTTTGACATCAACCACCGACAGAACCGCATAGGTTTCAGCACCGGCCTCCCGCAACTGCCGCAGCGCGTGACGAGCGACGGCGGCGCGCGTCGTCCCCCATTTGACGACGAGAATCGTCTTATCGGCAGCCTGTGCCAGCAACATCGTCTCCGAGATCGCGAGTACGGGAGCGGAATCAAGAATGACAAACGCGCAGTCTTCGGCGAGCCGGTCGATCAGCTTTAGCAGGGGGTCTGGTCTGATGCGCCACGCTCCTTTGGCGCCGGCCGCACCGACGGGAATGTACTTCACCCACGAATCGCCGGCACTATGGCAAATGTTAGCGAGCGCGGCTGTTCCGGCGAAATAGTCGGTCAGCCCAGGCCCGCGCACGCCGTTGAGCGGTCGATGCAAGCCCGGCCGGTGAAGGTCGCAATCGACGAGTGCGACGCTGAACCCGTCCGCCGCCAAAGAGACCGCCAAGTTCACCGCGACCCATGTCTTGCCCTCCTCGGGCAGGGCTGAGGTAATCAAAATCACGCGTGAGCCGGTTCGACGATTAGAGCTCCGTAATTTCAGTTGGATGCCGCGGATCGCTTGTCCGAAAGCGGTGTCCTGCGGCTGCAAAAGCGGAGATAGAAGCCGGCCAGCGTGATCCGGGATGAGCATTGGCACCGAACCCAGACACCTTATTCCGAGGGCATTTTCGACCTGATCGGTCGTATGCAGACCGCCGCGCAGGAAATCGATCAGCACGACCAACACCAAGCCGATGCCGGCGCCCGCGGCCGCACCGAGCATCACCAACATTCCGGCAGTGGCAGAGCTCGGTTTGAGCGGCGGATCGGCAGCCGACAGCAGACTGGCGTCCGGCCGTGCCTGACCCACAATGCCGTGAATATCATCCGAACGCGCCAGGTACCGGTCGTAATTCGCCCGATCCGCTGGCGAGTCGAACATCTTCTGCCGCAACATCGGCAGAATGACGCTGTCAAGGCGTTCACTTTCCTGCGCGAGGGCCTGATTTTTTTCGCTCGTCAGCCGGTCGAGATATAATTGGACCAGGGTATTCGGCACCAGGGCAGCAATCGTCGGGCGAGACGATTT
>JBGPNG010000071.1:0-6915 GCA_041487395.1 Dongiaceae bacterium | reverse complement strand
GTTTATAGGCGAAAGGCATGCCGCAAAGCGCGAACATGAGCGCGACCTTGTAAGTCGGGCCGCTGAAGGCGGCCCCGTGAAGCGTCGGCTTCGCCGCCGGCCGGCTCGCGGCCTTGCGCGCCGGCTTTGCTTTCGTTCTGACAGCACGAGCGGGCTTTTTCCCGCGCGTCGATTTCTTCGCCATGATGATCCCCTGCCGATTTTTCGTTGGCGCGATTTCATACCTGATTCACCACGTCGATGACTCAGATTCTTTCCCTTGGAATTGTCACGAGAGCGTGTCCGGGCGGCCGCTGCGAACCCGACCGACGCAGGGATTGGCGCCCATGCGATAGGCGAGTTCGGCCGGACGCTCGATATCGAAGATGGCGAAATCGGCGACCTTGCCGACCTCCAGCGTGCCATGGCTGTCGGCGAGACCGAGAGCCGCCGCCGCGGAGCGCGTGACGCCAGCAAGTGTTTCTTCCGGAGTCAGGCGAAATAGCGTGGTCGCCATGTTCATCATCAACATCAGGGATGTGACGGGCGATGTGCCCGGATTGTTGTCGCTGGCAATGGCGATTGGCACACCCGCATGGCGTAGAGCGCCGAGGGGCGGAAGCTGTTTTTCGCGCAGGAAATAGAAGGCCCCGGGCAGCAAGACGGCGACGGTGCCGGCGCGCGCCATGGCGGCCACACCGGCGGGCGAGGTGTATTCAAGGTGATCGGCCGAGAGCGCGCCGAACTCCGCCGCCAAAGCGGCACCGGAAAGATCCGACAGTTGATCGGCATGCAATTTGACCGGCAGTCCGCGCCTGGCTGCCGCCTCGAACACGCGCCTCGTCTCGGCGGGGGTGAAGGCGATCTTTTCGCAGAACGCATCGACGGCGTCGGCGAGTCCGTCGACCGCCGGCAGCATCTCCTCGACGACGAGATCGATGTAGGCGCCGCTCCGTCCCTCGAATTCGGGCGGCAGCGCATGAGCGCCCAGGAAGCTGGTCTTGACGGTGACGCCGGAGAGCCGGCGTGCGACGCGAAGCATCTTGGCTTCGGTGGCCCCATTCAAGCCATAACCCGATTTCACCTCAAGGGTCGTAACACCTTCGGCGCGCAGGTCGGCAAGCCGTCTTTCCGCGGAGGCAAGAAGTTCGTCTTCGCTCGCCGCGCGCGTTTTGGCAACGGTCGAACGTATGCCGCCGCCGGCGCGCGCAATCTCCTCGTAGCTGGCGCCTTGCAGGCGCATCTCGAATTCCTGCGCTCTGTCGCCGGCATGAACGATATGCGTGTGGCAATCGATCAGGCCGGGGGTCAGCCAGCGGCCCGCGAGATCATGGATCCGGCGCGCCAGCTTCGCGGGATGCCCGGCCAGATCGTCCCGTTCGCCGACCCAGGCGATGCGGCCGTCGGCGACGGCGATGACGCCATCTTCGACTGCCCCATAGGGCCCGTCGCCCGCCGTCATCTTCGCCAGGCGTCCATTCAGCCAGACATCGTCCCACATCGCGCGATCCCGCCCGAATTTCCGTTGCGGTTGTCGCGGCAAGTATTACCTCCTATGTTTCGGCGAGACCAGCCACAACCGACAATCCATGGCCCAGAACGCTTTATTCGCCGACCGCGCTTTGCTGCCTGAAGGATGGGCCGAAAAAGTGCTGATCGAAACGGCCGGCAATGGCGAAATCGCGCGCGTGACGGCCGGGGCCAAACCCGGCGCCGCTGCTCGCGCCGCCGGGCCTGTCATTCCCGGCATGCCAAATCTGCACAGCCATGCCTTCCAGCGCGCCATGGCCGGCCTGACCGAACAGGCGGGACAGAGTGGCACGGCCGCCGCCGAGGACAGTTTTTGGACCTGGCGGACTCTGATGTATGACTTCGTCGGGCGCCTGACGCCGCCCGCGGTCGAGGCGATCGCGAGCCAGCTTTACGTCGAGATGCTGAAAGCCGGATATACGGCCGTGGCGGAATTCCATTATCTGCATCACGACCCTGAGGGGCGCGCTTACGGCGATCTGGCCGAGATGTCGGAGCGCATACTCGCCGCGGCCAAGGCCACCGGCATCGGCATTACGCATCTGCCGGTGCTCTACGGGGCGGGCGGTTTCGGGGGCAAGCCCGCCGGCGAGGGCCAACGCCGCTTCCTGAACGATCCGTCGCGTTTCCTGCGCCTGATCGAAGGACTGCGTTCGCGCCATCGCGACGACCCGCAAATCCGCATCGGCATCGCGCCGCATTCGTTGCGCGCGGTGACGCCGGAAACGCTGCAGGAAGCGGTGGTGGGCCTGACGGCCATGGATGCGAGCGCGCCGATCCACATTCATATCGCCGAACAGACCAAGGAGGTCGACGATTGTCTCGCTTGGTCGCGCCAGCGCCCCGTCGAATGGTTGTTAGACCATCAATCCATCGACCGTCGCTGGTGTCTGGTTCATGCCACCCATATGACGCCGGCCGAAACGGAAAAACTGGCCATGAGTGGTGCTATCGCCGGGCTCTGCCCCACCACGGAGGCCAATCTCGGTGACGGATTTTTCCCGGCAATGGCATACCTGTCGCAAGGCGGGTGTTTCGGCATCGGCTCCGACAGCCATATTTCGGTCAGCCCGATTGAGGAACTACGCTGGTTCGAATATGGGCAAAGGCTTGTGACACGCAGGCGCAATGTATTGGTGGCGAACTCGACCGACCGCACGCATATCGGTGCGGGACTCTATCGCTCAGCGCTTGCCGGAGGTGCCGGGGCCACGGGGCGCGATCTCGGCCGGATTGCCGCGGGCGCTCGCGCGGATCTGCTCGTTTTGGACGCCAATGCGCCCAATCTGTTGGGAAAGGTTGACGAGTCATTGATCGACGCCATGATTTTTGCCGGGAACACCAATCCGGTGCGCGACGTGATGGTCGGGGGGCGCTGGCTCGTCGTGGAAGGCCATCACATCGCGGAAGGCCCGGTTCTCGCTCAATTTCGCGATACGCTGGCGGATTTATTGAGGTAAGCTAGCAAGGAATATTTATTTATCAACTACTTCTGGATTGTTTCTCATTGTATTAGGGAAGGGGAAATACTTGCAGGACAAATTTGAGACAAACGCGATTCCCGCATTTGCCGGGGGCGAAATGGTCGTTCTTACGAGGATTGGCGCGGCAGCCATTGTCCTTTGGCTGTTTGCCGCGGCACCCGCGAGTGCCGCCTGCATCAAATTCGAGGAAACAAAGATCGGCGACGCGTATTTGATCAACAGCTGCGCGATGATGATGAACGTCTCGTTCTGTGTAAAAGGCAAAGACTCTACCATCGGTTGTAAGCGCGGCTTCGACCGTGTGCCCGTCGCGGCCAAGGGCCGCAAACTTCTCTGGCTGGGCGCCAAGCCGCCGGTCGCCGGAACCTATGAGATCAACCTGCTCTCCTGTCCGGCGCCCGCCCATCTGGTCTATGAACTCGGCAGCCCACCGGCCTGCCTGGTCGATTCTGCCGACGCCGGCTGAGGTTCGTACGAGGCTAACCTGGAGGGCGCGTGTCTCTGGGCTGCGCCGTTTTCACGCCCGTGCGGTCCTGTCCGCCGTCGGAATAGCGATACATAGCGGCGGAAAGGACTTAACAGATTCAGCACCGGCTGCCTATGCTCCGCCACGGTTTTTTGGAGGAGTTCATGGCCCGCGACGTCCAACGCCATCGCGAGCGACGCAGCCGCGGGGGCGCTTTGAAGCAACTGCCTTGGCGAAACTATCGCAATCCCTACAAGCCCATCGAGGTCGTCTCCGCCGACCAGATCGAGGCGATTCATAATGCCTCTTTGCGCATCCTCGAGGAACTCGGCATCGATTTTCTCGATGAGCCGGCGCGGGCGCGGCTCAAGGTGGCCGGCGCGAATGTGGAGGCCGGCAGCCAGCGGGTGCGTTTTGATCGCGGCATGGTGCTGGAACTGGCGGGCAAAGCGCCCTCGGAGGTCACGCTGCACGCGAGAAATCCCCAGCACAACCTCGTCTTCGGCGCCAACCATATCAACTTCGGCTCGGTCGCCAGCGCGCCCAATAGCTCGGACATGGACAACGGCCGACGGCCGGGGAATTTCACCGACTACTGCAATCTGCTGCGTCTATGTCAGAGCTTGAACATCGTCCAGTTCATCTCCGGCTATCCGGTCGAACCGGCCGATCTGCCGCCGTTGACCCGGCATCTCGATGCCCATCATGCCGCGATCACGCTGACCGACCGCGTCTGGCATCCCTATAGCCTGGGTCGGGAGCGCATCGCCGATGCGATCGAGATGATCCTGATGGCCCGCGGCGTCGACCGCGATCAACTGGCGAGCGAACCCAGCCTGTTCTCGATCATCAATTCGAGTTCGCCCCTTCGCCTCGACGGGCCGATGCTTCAGGGCATGACCGAGATGGCGCTGCACAGGCAACCCATCGTCATGACGCCCTTCACGCTCAGCGGTGCCATGGCGCCGGCAACCGTCGCTGGCGCGCTGTCGCTACAGAACGCCGAGGCGCTCGCCGGCATCGCCTATATGCAAGTCGTCATGCCGGGCTGCCCGGTCATGTATGGCGGCTTCACCTCCAATGTGGATATGAAGAGCGGGGCGCCCGCCTTCGGTACGCCCGAATATACCCGCGCGGCCCTGGCCGGCGGCCAGCTCGCGCGGCGCTACAATCTGCCCTATCGCTCCTCCAACGCCTGCGCGGCGAATACCGTCGACGCGCAAGCGGCGTATGAATCCGAAATGTCCACCTGGGGTGCGGTGATGGGCCACGCCAACATGATCATGCATGGGGCAGGCTGGCTGGAAGGCGGGTTGGTCGCCTCCTTCGAAAAAGTGATCCTCGATGCGGAAATCCTCCAGGGCATGGGCGAGTTCATGCAGCCGCTGGTGGTCAATGCCGATACGCTGGCCTTCGACGCCATCACGGAAGTAGGGCCCGGTGGGCATTTCTTCGGCGTCGGCCATACGTTGGAGCGCTATGAGACCGCGTTCTATTCGCCCATTCTCTCGGATTGGCGAAATTACGAGAGTTGGCGCGAGGCGGGCGCGCTGACCGCGGCCCAGCGGGCGAACGCAATCTGGAAGCAGTTGCTGGTCGACTATCAGCCGCCGCCGCTGGACCCGGCCATCGACGAGGCCCTGACGGCTTTCGTCGAGCGGCGCAAGCGCGAAGGCGGCGTCAGCGGCTAGTTAGCCCCGCCTGTCCGTGCCCGGCGGGTGGGGGGCCATGCTCGCCGCCACCGTCGTGGCGTTGGGCGGCATGGCGACGAAGCGGCCCTGCTCCCCGATCGGGCGGGCAGCGCGCCGTGTCATCCGATAGAGGGCGAACAGTCCGAGCAGCGCGTGGACGACGGCAAGATAAGCCCAGTAGGCATGAGGGCCGAATGTCCCCATCAGCGCCCCGACCGCAAGCGGCCCACCGATGGCCCCGATGCCGAACAACAGCATCAGGGTGCTGCTGGCCGCCACCATCTGGTCCGCTTTCAGAAAATCGTTGGTATGGGCAACGCACAGCGAATACATGGGCAGCGACATGCCGGCATAGAAGAAAGCGGCGATGGTGAGCGCCGTCAGCGACACTGTAGAGGCAACGATGGCGGCTACGGCGATCACGGCGGCGGCGAAGGTGACCACTGTGAGTACGCGGCGCCGGTCGAACTTGTCCGAAAGACGACCAACCGGCCATTGCAAGGCAACCCCGCCCAATACAGCGGCCATCATGTAAAACGAGACCTGCGCCGTATTGAGTCCAATCTTGTGGCCGAAGACGGCGCCCATCTGGAAGAAACCGCTATGGGCCATGCCGACGCCCAGCGTGCCAAGCGCGCCCAGTGGTGAAATTCGATATAGCTGAAGCAGGCTGACATGGGTTGGCTCGGCGAAGGCGGGGGCTTGCTTAACCGTCAATAGGATCGGCACGACCGCTAGCGAGATGACGATGGCCACCAGGCTGAAGAGCTGAAAGCCGGCCGGATTCGCCACGTTCAACAAGGCTTGGCCCGCCATCAGGCCGCTGAATTGGACCACCATGTAGATGGATAGAAGCTGCCCGCGAGTCTCATTGGTACTGCGATCGTTGATCCAGCTTTCGGCGATCACATAGAGGCCGGCATAGCAGAAACCGGTGACGGCGCGGGTCCAGAACCAGACGTGGGGCGAGATATAGATCGAGGCGACGAGAATTGATGCCGCCGCCAGTGCTGCCAGCGCGGCGAACACCCGGACATGGCCGACGCTGCGCACGCCTCGCGGTGTAATGAGCGAGCTCAAGAGGAATCCGACGTAGTAGCCGGACATGACCAGGCCCATGACCGTGCTGGAAAATCCTTCGAGGCTGCCGCGCAAACCCAGCAGGCTTCCTTGCAAGGCGTTTCCGGCCATGATCAAGGCCACGCCGAGCAGCAAGGCCCAGGTCGTTCTCAATAGGGCGATCATGCGGAGTCCTTCGGATGGAGCCGCCGATATGGCGGCAGCGCCGACCAGCCTACAACGGAAATCCCTGGCCGGCGAAGGGATGCACCGGCGGCTCCTTGGCGCGAAACAGATAGTGCCGGAAGAACTCGCCATAGCCGTCGATGACATAGCCGCCGTTGGCGGCGTCCAGTTCGGCTTTCCGGGCGCGGTACCGGGCCGGGCGCTGGTGCCAGGGCGTTGCCGGCTCGGCATGATGGAGGGCGTGGAGATTGTTGTTCGTGAACAGAAGCGCCATGACGGGGTTGGTATGAAGCGTGGCGATGCGCTCGGCTACCGGCAGTGCCGCGCGATGTTCGGCGAAGGAGCGCAGAAGCGTCAGCGACAAGCCGGGATAGACATAGAGCAGCAGGTACTGCCAAAGCGGGATATGACAGACCGCCATGACCCAGACCAGAACCAGAGCCACGCTCGGCAGATGCCCGAGCCAGCGCCGTAGTTGCACCTGGTTGCCGTCGCGCAGCGCCGCCAGCAGACGATATCC
>JBGPNG010000070.1:0-6922 GCA_041487395.1 Dongiaceae bacterium | reverse complement strand
TGCCCTGATCGGCGCCGACGCCGGCCCCACGGACGCCCTGATTCCCGCGGGTTTCGTCATGGTTCGGGCCATTGCCGGCGAAGCCGAGATTCTCGCCTTGGGCGTGCGGCCATCCGGACGCGGCCACGGGCTCGGCCGGCGGCTTCTGGCGGCGGCGGCGGCCGAAGCGGCGTCTCGGGGTGCGGCGCGTCTTTTCCTCGAGGTGGCGGCCGACAACTTGGCCGCCCGCGCCCTATACTTGGCCGAGGGCTTTACACAGATCGGCCGCCGACCCAATTACTATCACCGGCCGGACGCCGGCATTGCGGCCCTCGTCCTTGCCAAGGAACTCGCCATTGACGGCAATGACAGGTCGAAAATCGAGAAAAAGCCGTAATGGCAGTATTCGGTCCGAATTGCCAAATAATATCCTTGCCCGTTGGTCAAGCGCCCTTATAATCCGCGCCGAATTTCCACCCCTTCCATGATTGGACAACAAGAAATGGGCGAAGCAGCGAAGCCGACCGAATTACTTCCGTTGGTCACGGATATTGTCGCCGCGCATTTGTCGAACAATAACGTGCCGTCGGGCGAACTCCCCCAACTCATCCGCGACGTCTATCACGCGCTCGCCGCCGCCAGCACCGGCAGCCCCGCGCCGGCGAGCCGGCCGGATCCCGCGGTTTCGATCAAGAAGTCCATTACGGCGGACTACATCGTCTGTTTGGAGGACGGCAAGAAGCTCAAGATGCTGAAGCGCCATCTGCGCACGTCTTACGACATGTCGCCGGAGCAATATCGCGAGCGCTGGGATCTGCCCGCCGACTACCCGATGGTGGCGCCGAATTATGCCAAGCAGCGCAGCAAGTTGGCCAAGGCGATCGGCCTGGGCACCCGTCCGCGCCGCCGCCGCTGAACCCTGGCAAATCTCGGCCCTGCACGCCCCGACCGCGAAAGTGGCCGGGGCGTATCGTTTGAACTATAATTTCGCGTTCTGACGCCACGCCAAGGGATTTGGGATGCCTTCGCGGCTCGAACAGCTTTGCCAGGACAAAGGGCTGAAGATGACGGAGCAGCGCCGCATCATCGCGCGCGTGCTTTCGGATTCGGACGATCATCCCGATGTCGAGCTGGTGCATCGCCGGGCAACCGCGATCGATTCGCGCATTTCCATCGCCACGGTCTATCGCACGGTACGCCTGTTCGAGGAGGCCAGCATCCTGAAGCGCCATGATTTCGGCGAAGGCCGGGCGCGATATGAGGAAACCTCGGATTCCCATCACGACCATCTGATCGATGTGCAAAGCGGCAAGGTGATCGAATTCCAGAACGAGGAGATCGAGGCGCTCCAGCGCAAAGTCGCCGAGCGGCTGGGCTATCGCCTGGTCGGTCATCGCCTCGAGCTTTACGCCGTGTCGATTGCCGCGCCCAAGGATTCGAGCGGCGGGGGAAAACGCTGATGGTCATGCCCCAGATCGCCGGTGCCAAGCCGGTCGACATTCGCGTCGGCGACCTCGAACTCCGTCTGGCCGAAACCGAGGCGGAGGTCCGCGCCGCCCAGGCTTTGCGCTATATCGTCTTCTACGAGGAGATGTCGGCCCGGCCGACGTCGGAGATGTCGGCCTGTCGGCGGGATTTCGACAGCTTCGACGACTACTGCGATCACCTGCTGATCATCGATCATAAGCTGGGATCGGGTGCCGCCGGTGTCGTCGGCACGTACCGGCTGCTGCGGCGCTCGGCTGCCACCCGGCGCGGCCAATTCTATTCTGTCGATGAATACGACATCGGACCTCTGCTGGCGTTTCCCGGGGAAATCCTGGAACTCGGCCGCTCCTGTATCGCGGCGGCGCATCGCCAGCGCTCGATGATGCAGCTGATGTGGCGCGGCATCACCGATTATGTGAGATATCACGAGATCGGCGTGATGTTCGGCTGCGCCAGCCTGCCCGGCGTCGATCCCGTCGAACACGCTCTCGCCCTCTCCTATCTCCACCATCACCATTTGGCGCCGGCCAATCTGCGCCCCCGGGCGCTGCCGGAACGCCATGTCGACATGAACATGATGCCGCGCGACAAGGTCGACACCCGCGCGGCCCTCGGCCAATTGCCGCCGCTGATCAAGGGCTATCTGCGCCTCGGCGGCTATGTCGGCGAGGGTGCGGTGGTCGATGCGCAATTTCACACCACCGACGTCAGCATCGTCGTCGTCACCGATCGGGTCACGGGCAAGTATTTCCGTCATTACACCCGCTTCGATGGGGACAAGGCCTCGACTTGAGCGATCCGGTGGCGCTGGACGAGGAGACGTTGTCGGAACGGCCGCTGACCGGCGAAGCGGCGGCGCGCGAAGGCGGGCGTTGGCGCCGGCGCGGGTTCAAGGCCGATACCTCCGACCTCAGCCTGCATTCGCCCATTCGGGCGACGCTGGTTCTCCTGCTCTATTTGTCGATGACCTGGATCATGATCCCGCTTCAGGCGCTCTATCTGTTGCTGGGCGCGCGCGCAGCGGAGCGCCTGCCGGTATTCTATCACCGCTGCGTATGCTGGCTGTTCGGGGTCGATATCGTGCTGCGCGGCAGGCCGGAACGCCGCCGACCCACGCTCTTTGTCGGCAATCACACCTCGTATATCGACATCGAGGTTCTATCCTCCCTGATGCCGGTCTCATTCATCGCCAAGGCGGAGGTCGCGCGCTGGCCTTTCTACGGCATGCTGGCGCGTCTGCAACGAACCATCTTCGTCGACCGCCGGCCGCAAAGCGCGGGCGATCAGCGCGACGAAATCGCGCGCCGCCTTGCCGCCGGCGACAATCTGATGCTGTTTCCCGAAGGCACCAGCAATGACGGCAACCGCACCTTGCCGTTTCATAGCGCCCTCTTCGGCGTCGCCGAACGCCGCCTGCCGGGGGATCGACCGGTGCCGGTTCAGCCCGTCTCCATCGCCTATAGCGAACTCAACGGTTTTCCCATCGGCCGTTCGCTGCGCCCGCTTTTGGCCTGGTACGGCGACATGGAACTGGCGCCCCATCTCTGGTGTTTCGCAGGCCTCGGGCGGGTGAAAGTGGTGGTCGAGTTCCATCCGACGGTCACCATCGAGCAGTTCGCCTCGCGCAAGGCGCTGGCGCAGCATTGCCACCAGGCCATCGCCAGGGGAGTGGCGGACGCGATTTCCGGGCGCGTCGGCAATGCGCCGGCCGGCGCCGGGGCGGCGGCCGCGCATGGATGAACACGCTACAAAGAGCCGTTCGGGGATGATAGACTTCGCCCATGCCATTGATAGCCGCGGATCGCTGATCGTGCAGGGCCTGCCTTGAGTCCGGCTGACGGATAGCCCTTGCCGAAGAAGCTCTTCATCAAGACATACGGCTGCCAGATGAACGTCTACGACTCCGCCCGCATGGCGGAGGCGCTGGCGCCCCTGGGCTATGCCCCGACCGAGGCGCCGGAGGCGGCGGATATGGTGATCCTCAATACCTGCCATATCCGCGAGAAGGCGGCGGAAAAGCTGTTTTCCGAACTCGGCCGTTTGAAGAAAATCAAGCGTGCGCGCATGCTGGCCGGCAAGAAGACCATTATCGCGGTAGCCGGTTGTGTCGCGCAGGCCGAAGGGGCCGAGATCATCCGCCGCGCCGCCCATGTCGACATCGTGCTCGGCCCCCAGACCTATCACCGCCTGCCCGAAATGGTGGCCCGCGCCGCGCGCGGGGCGGGCGCCCAGCTCGATACGGATTTTCCCGCCGAATCGAAATTCGATCACTTGCCGGGGACGGACTCGGCCGCCGGCGTCAGCGCCTTCCTCACCGTGCAGGAAGGCTGCGACAAATTCTGCAGCTTCTGTGTCGTTCCCTATACCCGCGGAGCCGAGGCCTCGCGGCCGGTCGCGGCATTGCTGGCGGAGGCAGAGAGCCTCGTCGCGCGCGGCGCGCGCGAAATCACGCTCCTCGGCCAGAACGTCAACGCTTATCACGGAGAGAGCCCCGATGGCGCCGATTGGGGCTTGGGCGCGCTCATCCGCCGCCTCGCCGCGATCTCGGATCTCACCCGCATCCGCTACACCACCTCGCATCCCCGGGACATGGACGAGGTGTTGATCGCGGCCCATGGTGATGAGGCAAAGTTGATGCCTTTCCTGCATCTGCCGGTACAATCGGGGGCCGACCGGATTCTGGATGCCATGAATCGGCGGCACGGGATCGACGACTATCGCCGGCTGATCGGGCGGTTGCGCAAGGCGCGCCCGGATCTGGCGCTCTCTTCGGACTTCATCGTGGGATTTCCCGGCGAGAGCGAGGCGGATTTCAGCGCCACGCTCGATCTCATCGAAGAGATCGGCTTTGCCGCGGCCTATTCGTTCAAATACAGCCCGCGCCCCGGCACGCCGGCAGCGGCCATGGAAAACCAGGTGCCGGAACAGATGAAATCGGAACGCCTGGCGCGGCTCCAGGGGTTGATCGCCCGCCAGACGCAAGCCTTCAATCGCTCGACCGTCGGCCGCGTCCTGCCCGTGTTGTTCGAACGGCCGGGGCGTCATGCGGGCCAACTCGTCGGCCGCAGCCCCTTCCTGCAGGGCGTTCATGCGCCGGCACCCAATTCCCTGATCGGCCAGGTGGTCGATGTCGCCATCGAGGAACTCCACGCCAACAGCCTGCGCGGGCGCCTGAACGCGCCGGCGCCGCATATGCCATCTCAAGAGCCGCTGCCATCTCGCGGGCTGATGAGGGAATCTTTCCAGGAGTTCGCGTCCGCGTGACCAGCTTGCCCGCTCCCGGCATCGCCCCGCCGCTGTTCCTGCAATTCGACGACAACCGCTTGCTGCCGACGCTCTATGGCGATCATGATCGCAATCTCGCGCGCATCGAACAGGGCCTCGGCATCTCGCTCATGTCGCGGGGCAATCAGATCGGCATATCCGGCAACCCCAGCGCCGTCGAGCAAGGTCGCCAGGTATTGAATCAGCTTTATCAGCGGCTGAAGCGGGGCCTGGGCGTGGATCTGGGCGAGGTCGACGCCGCCGTTCGCCACGCGCTCGTTCCGGAAAGCACGGAGCCCAGTTTGTTCGACGGCGACGGTGCCGCGATCCGCACCCAGCGCCGGCATATCACGCCGCGCACGCCTGTCCAGGGGCAATACATGCGGGCCCTGCAGGAGAATGAACTCGTCTTCAGCATCGGCCCGGCGGGCACGGGCAAGACCTATCTCGCCGTCGCCGTGGCCGTGGCAATGCTGACCAAGGGCGAGATCGATCGCATCGTGCTGTCGCGTCCGGCGGTCGAAGCGGGCGAACGGCTTGGATTCCTGCCGGGCGATCTGCGCGAAAAAGTCGACCCCTATCTGCGGCCGCTCTACGACGCGCTGCACGACATGATGCCGGCCGATCAAGTGATGCGGCGCATGGCCAGCGGCGAGATCGAAATCGCGCCGCTCGCCTTCATGCGCGGGCGCACGCTGAACCATAGTTTCGTCATCCTCGACGAAGCGCAGAACACGACGCCCGTGCAGATGAAGATGTTCCTGACCCGGCTTGGCGAGAAAAGCCGCATGGCGGTGACCGGCGATCTTTCCCAGGTCGATCTGCCGGTCGGCCAGCGCTCCGGCCTGCAGGATGCCATCGATACGCTTTTGGGCATGGACGGCCACAGCATCACCCGCTTTACCGACGCCGATATCGTGCGCCATCCGCTGGTGAGCCGCATCGTGCGCGCCTATGAGGCGCGCGACGCGAAATCGCGACTAGAAAGCTGAAACCCATGGCGGCTCGCATCACGCTGCGGGTGGAAGCGCCCGCCTGGCGCCGTCGCCTTCCGGGGGCAGGCGCGCGCCTGCGCCGTGCCGCGCGCGCGGCGTTGGCGGCCGCCAAGTTGAAGGGAAGGCCCGCCGGCGAATTATGCCTGGTGCTGGCCGACGATGCCCTGCAGCGCCGCCTCAACCATGACTATCGCGGCCGCGACGAGGCGACGAATGTGCTATCCTTCGAGGGTGCCCCGGCCGCCCTCGGCGACGTCGTCCTGGCCTTGGAAACGGTGGCGGCCGAAGCCGAGAACCAGGGCAAGAGCCTGGCCGATCATGCGGCGCATCTGGTGGTTCATGGCGTGCTGCATCTGATGGGCTACGATCACGAAAGCCGCGCCGAGGGGCGGCGGATGGAGCAGCTCGAAATCGCCATTCTGGCCGGCCTCGGCATTGCCGACCCCTATGTCGGCGCTCCGGCACGGCCCCGTCGGCGCGCGGCGTCGGGCCCATGAGCGAAGCGAGTTTGTGCCCCGTGAGCGAAGCGAGTTTGCGCCCCATCAGCGAAGCGACATTGCATCAATGAGCGAATCCGACAACGACGACACCGGGCCCGCCGGCCGCTTGCGCAGTTGGCTGAAACTGAAGCGCAAGGACCGCAAGCGCGAGGAAGCTCTGCGCGATGTGATCGAGGAGATCATCGAGGAGGCCGAAGCCGACAGCGAGAAACCGGCGACCGAGGAGCCGATGACCGCGGGCGAACGCAGCCTGCTGCGCAACATCATTCGGCTGCGCGATCTGTCGGCGCGCGACGTCATGGTGCCGCGCGCCGACATCATCGCCGTGGCCGAAAACATCGGATTCGACGATCTGCTGGCCGAGCTCAACACCCAAGGCCATTCGCGCCTGCCGGTCTATCGCGAATCCCTCGACGACGTGATCGGCTTCATCCACATCAAGGATCTGGTGGCCGCGCGCGCCGGCGGGCGGCCCTTCGATCTGAAATCGATCCTGCGCCAGGTGCTGTTCGTGGCACCTTCCATGCGGGTGCTCGATCTGTTGCTGCAGATGCGCTTGTCGCGCCAGCATTTGGCTCTCGTAATCGACGAGTTCGGCGGTACCGACGGGCTCATCACCGTCGAAGATCTGGTGGAACAGATCGTCGGCGAAATCGAGGACGAGCACGATATCGCCGAGGGACCGAAAATGTTGCC
>JBGPNG010000069.1:0-6932 GCA_041487395.1 Dongiaceae bacterium | reverse complement strand
CCGCCTCCGGCGACCTCGTCGCCGCGTTCAATCTCGGACTCTGCCTTGCCAAGGGCGTGGGTGTCGACCGCGACGAGCAACAGGCAGCACAATGGCTACGCCGTGCCGCAGAGGGGGTGCCGAACGCCCAATACATGTATGGCCGCATGCTGGCCGAGGGACGCGGCATCGCGCCTGACCTGGAGGAAGCGCGCGCCTGGTTTCAGCGGGCAGCCGATGCCGGCGCGTCGGACGCCCAGGTCGCGCTCGCGGAGATGATGGCGAACGGCCGCGGCGGCCCGCGCGACACTGCCGCCGCTCTGGCGCTGTTCGAGAAAGCGGCTGCCAAGGAACACAGCGGCGCCATGTTCGCGCTCGGCGCGCTGCACGGCGGCGGCCACGACCTGGAGATGGACCGGGAGACCGCGCAGCGCTGGCTCCGCGCAGCAGCCGAGCGCGGTCATGGCTATGCCCAGCTGATGCTGGGCCGGTATCTCGCCATTGGCGCCGCCGGTGAGCGGAAACCCGCGGAAGCGCGTGCGTGGCTGGAGCAGGCTGTCGCTCAGGGAATTGCCGAAGCGCAGCAAGATTTAGCAGCGCTGCCATCACCGACGGCGTAGGGAACCGGGCAAGCCATCTCGACGACAGCGTGAGCTCGGGCGTTATTGTCTCACACCTTTTCCAAACAGCCTCTCAGTAGCATAGGTATGCCGTAGATTTTGAATCTGGCGATCAACCACATATGCAGCAACGTTCCGCCCGCCGCGCGCTCACTACCGGATTTACACCACGTCCCGGGACGCTGACCCGATCCAAGTTAAGCGATGCCGGTCATCCTCGACACGGCCGATGAATATGACACTGGCTCGTGGCTCGGTCGGAGCGCCATTCCCCACGCTCAATCAACAAGTGTACCATGCGTCCAGCTCTTGCGGTCGGGGAGGCGGAAGTCGCCGTGACAGAAGACAGGCCGAAGTTCGCCGCACTTCAGGGATGGCGCGGCATTTGCGCCCTGCTGGTCGGCGCGCTCCATTTCGGCCAGGGTATAGAGTGGCATTTTGCCCACTCTTCCTTCGTCCGTAACGCCTATCTATTCGTTGATTTTTTCTTTGTTCTAAGCGGCTTCGTCATTGCCTATGCCTATGACGATCGGCTCAGCAGTGCTTCGGACATCAGGTCGTTCGCTGTCCGGCGCTTCGGGCGGCTGTGGCCTCTGCATGCCGTCGTTGTTGCCGCTTGGGTGATTACGGTGCTGGCAGAAATCCTGACAAGACATCTGCTGGGCATTTTTTCCATACACACTGCCTTTACCGACACTCGAACGCCGGTTGGGCTGCTAGCCAACTTGATGCTACTCCATGGATTCGCCGCCTGGCCGGGAGCGATGTGGAATCCGCCGAGCTGGTCGATCAGCGTCGAACTATGGACCTGTTTGGTGTTCGCATTGATTTGTCTCCGCCCCAAGGGGCAGCGGCTGTTCCTGGCGGCGGCACTGAGCCTCTGCGGCCTGCTCGCTCTGTTTTCATCCGGCCAATATATGGTCGCCTACGCTGGATACGGATTTTTCCGGGGCCTCTACGGCTTCTTCCTCGGCACCCTGGTCTATCGCGCTTACCTCTCGACACGCTGGCTGCGGTTCAAATTTCCGAGCGTGGTGGAGGGGCTGTGCGTCGCGCTAACGGCTACCTATGTCGGCTTCTTGGGCCACGGGCCGACGGCCATGGTGGCACCGATCGTGTTCGCGGTGATCGTCTATGTCTTTGCGTTCGAGGCGGGGATATTCTCGCGCGCTCTTCTCAGCAGACCCATGGCGCGCCTTGGCACGTGGTCGTATTCGATCTACCTGAACCACTATCTTTTGGCCATACTCACGGTCACAGCGATTAGAATCGCGCAGAAATTCCTGGGCCTTCCTTCCCTGGGGCAAGTGCCGCTCATCTTGGGGAACCGGTATCTCATGGATGTCTTGGCTGTGGTCTTCTTTGCGGCACTGATCGGGATCTCGGCCGCCACATACCGGTTTATCGAAGATCCATGGCGTCGGCGGTTCAACAAACTGGCCGACCGCCTCCAAGCCCGGCCGGCTGCGGCGACAGAGGAAGCCCAGCCGAAGCGGGCCTATTAGCCGGAGCTCAGCACCTGCGGGAAACGATAGCAGGCGATCCCATCGGCCAAGCTGCCTGCCGTGGCAGCCTGACGCTCCCGGCCAACCCCGCCCGAGGGCCCGCGATACCACCGCCGCTCTTAGACCACCCCCTGGGAGCAGGGTCCTGCCCTGCGGTCGAACGCCGCATTCTGGTCACTTCTCAGACTATTGCGCATGTAGTATATCCCTCACCGGCCGTTCGCTTTATCGTCAAGGTTGTGCCTTCGTTCGGCTAGATTTCCTTTTGCCGGCAATGGCTTAGCTTTGGCTTCCGCTTGCCGCCCTGCGTATCGGCATCCGGCCGTTGAACGGAGCCCATGCGGTCGCCGAGTTTTCCCAAGGGTGGGGCTGGCCGTTCGGATTTTGTCGAAGCAGATCGTCTCGCCGCCAACGGACAATGATCGCAACTCAACGGAGTTTTGATTTTTATGCACAAGATCAAGGTAGCCATCGCCGGCGTCGGCAACTGCGCCAGCGCGTTGGTCCAGGGCGTGGAATATTACCGCACCCGCCGGAATGCGGAACTCGACGGGATCATGCGCTCCTCGATCGGTGGCTACGCTTGCTCCGATATCGAGTTCGTCGCGGCCTTCGATATCGACCGGCGCAAAGTCGGTCATACGCTGGAGGAAGCGATTTTCGCCAAGCCGAATTGCACGCGCATCTTCCAAAGCGCGTTGCCGGTATCCAACGTCATCGTCCAGTCCGGCCCCCAGCTCGATGGGGTCGCAGCGCATATGGCCGACTATTCCGATGACGAGGCATTCCGCCCGACGGATCTGGCGCCCACGGACATTACCGAGGCGTTGCGCGCATCGGGTGCCGAGGTGCTGCTGTGCTATCTGCCCGTCGGCTCCGAAAAGGCGGTGAAGCACTACGCCCAGGCCTGCCTCGATGCCGGCGTTGCTCTGGTCAATTGCGTGCCCGTCTTCATCGCCTCGGACAAGGAATGGGCGCAGAAATTCCATGACGCGGGCCTGCCGATCATCGGCGACGACATCAAGAGCCAAGTCGGCGCCACCATCGTGCATCGCAATTTGGCCAGGCTGTTCGCCGATCGCGGCGTGGCGCTGGAACGCACATATCAGCTCAATACCGGCGGCAACACCGATTTCCTCAACATGCTGGAACGCCGCCGCCTCGCCTCGAAAAAAATCTCCAAGACGGAATCGGTCCAGTCGCAGTTGGACGAGCGCCTCGATTCGAAGAACATTCACATCGGCCCATCCGACTACGTGCCCTGGCAACAGGACAACAAGATCGCGTTCATCCGCATGGAGGGCCGCGGCTTCGGCGGCGCGCCGGTCGAGGTGGAATTGCGGTTGTCGGTGGAGGATTCCTCGAATAGTGCGGGTGTGGTGATCGATGCGATCCGTTGCCTCAAGCTCGCGCGCGAACGGAAGATCGGCGGCCCGTTGATCGGGCCCTCGGCCTATTACATGAAAACGCCGCCGCGTCAGCTTCGCGATAGCGTTGCCCGCGATGCCTGCAACGCCTTGATCGATGGCCGCCCCTTCGATCTGCCCGAACTGCCGACGAGCGGCAAGAGCGCGAAAAGCTGAACGGCGCGGTGCCGCCGCCGCGGTGTTGCCCGGCGGCGCGCCATGACCTTTGCCAGGCCGGCCATCGTTGGCGCTGAGATAGTCCATGTCGAAGCGATTCGAAACAGTGCTGTTTGATTTCGGCGGCACGCTGGATGCCGATGGCGTGGCGTGGAAGGAGCGCGTCCATGAGGATTACCGGGCCGAAGGACTGGAGGTGACGGCCGAGGCCTTCGCCCCTTGCTTCTATGCTGCCGATGACAAGCTGGTCGGGGTCCTGCCGCCCGACGCCGACCTGGCCGCCACGGTCGGCGAGTTGACTAGAAATCTCGAGGCCGAACTTAGCCGGCGCGGGGTTGGAGCCCATTGCGCCGCCGGTCGCGATCGCGCTCGGCGCGTGGCTGCGCGATTCATGGCCAACGCATCGGCTAGCTTCGCGCGCAACCGGCCGTTGCTCGGAGCCCTCAGCACCCGATATCGGCTCGGGATCGTTTCGAATTTTTATGGGAATCTCGAGGCGGTGTGCCGGGGCGCCGACCTCGCCCCGTTCTTCGGCATCATGGTGGATAGCCAACGCGTGGGCGTCGAGAAACCCGATCCGGCAATTTTCCGCGCCGCGCTCTCGCCCCTGGGCGCTGAACCGGAGACGACGCTTTTCGTGGGCGACTCCCTGCGCCGCGATCGCGAAGGCGCGCGCCGCATGGGCATGGGCTTTGTCTGGGTGGCGCCGGCCGAAGTTCAGGCGGCCGAAGCCCGGAACGCCAAAGAGCCCCTCGATCACCCCGTCGTGGCGCGGCTTGGCGATTTGGCGGAGATCCTCAAATAGCAAGCGAACCCGCGCGTCCCATCCGATCTGGCGGCGTCATCGCCGCAGGCGAGGGCAGCCGGTTGCGCGCCGATGGCTGGCGCGTGTGCAAACCCCTGGTGCGGGTTGCCGGAAAACCGCTCATCGCTCATGCCCTCGACCGCTGTCGCGCCGCCGGCATCACCCGGCCGAGCGTGATCATCAACGAAGAAAGCCCGGATTTGCGCCGATGGCTCGAGGCCAACGCCGGCGACCTCGATCTCATCGTCCGCACGACGCCCTCCTCATATGTCAGCTTCCAACTCGTGGCGGACCGCCTGTCCGGGTCGCCCTCGGTGATCACGACGGTCGACAGTATTCTGTCGACGGCCAGCTTCCGGCGTTTCGTGAACGATGCGGCCGGTTTTCCCGCAAGCGCGGTGGTTCTGGGCCTTACCGACCATGTGGACGATGAAAAGCCGCTCTGGGCGAGCCTCGATCCGGCCGACGGGCGGATCCGGGAATTGGGTGACGCTCGCAGCGGATTGGTCACCGCCGGCCTCTATGTGCTGCCGGCGCGGCTTCCCAAGGCGCCCGTCGCGGGCTTTGCCAAGCTGCGCGATTATCTCGGCTGGCTTGTGGCATCGGGCCATCCGGTCTATGGCATCGCTCTTCCTCTTGTCTTCGACATCGATCGAACGCAGGACATCGCGGCGGCGGAACAGGCGGCATTGGAGATCGAGTTGAGGAGTGAAGGCATATGAGTTCGGACACGACCTGCTGGGGCATCTATCGCGAATCGGCGCATTCGCCGGGCCGCGTCGACGACGACGCGGCCATCATGGATCGTGTCGGCGAGGCGCTTTTGGCGCGCGGCTTCACCGTGAATCTTTTAGCGGCCGACGATGTCGAGCCTGTCTTTCAAACGCCGAACGCAATGATCTTCGCCATGTGCGAAAGAGGCGAGGTACTGGATCGGCTGCACAGCGCCTGCCGGTTCGGCGCTATCGTCGTCAATTCTCCCGATGCAATCCGCAATACCTATCGCCATCGCATGGTCGAGCTGTTCGCTCAAAATCATGTCCCGGCGCCGGTCAGCCATATTGTGGCCACCAATGCGGTCAAATTGCCCGCGGCGACCAAAGCGTGGATCAAGCGTTATGATTTTCACGCCACGCAGAGCGACGATGTGATGTATGTCGCCTCCGACGCGGGCCTGCGCCAGGCCTTGGAACGGTTCGCCGGCCGGGGCATCCCTTTCGTCGTCGCCCAAGAGCATGTCGAAGGCGATTTGATCAAATTCTACGGCGTGGGTCGGGCCGATGCCGGCGCGCCGGATTCGGATTGGTTCGAATGGTTCTATCACCGCGACAAGGGTATGACGGGCTATCTCTTCAAGGTCGAACGCCTGCGCGAGGTGGCGCGCAATGCAGCCGCCGCGTTGGGGGTCGAAATCTTCGGCGGCGATGCGATCATCCGCCCCGATGGCGAGCCGGTGATCATCGATCTTAATGCCTGGCCCAGCTACGCCCTTTTTCGCGACAAGGCCACCAAGGCCATCGCCGACTATCTTGCCCAACGCTTTCATCGCGGCCCGCGCGCCGTCACCTGACAAGGCCAACAAGGATGCTATCCATGAAAGGCAAAGCCGCTTCGAGCGCAAAACCGGTCGATTCCGAGGCCGGCAAGCCGCACAAAGTTCCGGGTCCCAAATCCAAGGCGATCTTCGATCGCGAAGCTCAAGTCATGGCGCCGGGGCTGCAATCGATTGCGCTCTATTCCCAGATCGCCGTCGATCGCGCCAAGGGCTGCGTCATCACCGACGTGGACGGTAAGGAATATCTCGACTTCATCGCCGGCATCGCGGTCGGCAGCCTTGGCCATTGCCATCCCCATTACGTCAAGCGCCTGAAGGAACAGCTCGATCGCGTCACCTTCGGCAGCTTCACCACGGAAACCCGCGCGCGGTTTTTGGAGCTGGTCGGCGGCCTGCTGCCCGAGGGCATCAGCCATGTGCAGCTGTTCTCGGGTGGGGCAGAAGCGGTCGAGGCCGCCTTCCGCCTGGCCAAATCGGTGACGAAGAAATTCGAGTTCGTCGGCTTCTGGGGCGGCTTTCACGGCAAGACCGCGGGCGTTATCGGCCTTCTGGGCGGCGGCTATCGCAACAACCAGGGTCCGTTTCCCCCCGGAATCCATCTTTCGCCTTATGCCAATTGCTATCGCTGCCCGTGGAATCTCGAATATCCATCCTGCGGCATCGCATGCGCGGAGCATCTGCGCAACGTGATTAAGAACGAATCCCAGAACGAGATCGCCGCCATCATCATGGAGCCGATGCAAGGCACGGCGGGCAACGTCATTCCACCCGACGATTTCGTGAAGGCGGTGCGGGAGATCGCCGACGAATTCGATGCGCTGCTCATCGCCGATGAAATCCTGACGGGCTTCGGTCGCAGCGGCACCATGTGGGCGTCCGACCAAT
>JBGPNG010000068.1:0-7003 GCA_041487395.1 Dongiaceae bacterium | reverse complement strand
GGGCCGGACAGCATCTACATCGACGGCATGGAAGGCGGCACGGGCGCCGGCCCCCATATCGCGACGGAGGAAACCGGCGTGCCCGGCATCGCAGCCATCCGTCAAGCCCGCAAGGCGCTGGACGATGTCGGCCAGACCGGCGAGATCTCGCTGGTCTATGCCGGCGGCATCCGCAACGGCGCCGATGTGGCCAAGGCGCTGGCGCTGGGTGCCGATGCGGTTGCCATCGGCCATTCGGCTCTGATGGCGCTGAACTGCAACAAGGACATTCCCGAAGCCGATTACGAAAGGGAGATCGGTGTCGAGGCCGGACATTGCTACCACTGCCACACGGGGCGCTGTCCGGTCGGCGTGACGACCCAGGATCCGATCTTGCGCAAGCGCCTCGATCCCGATGCGGCGTCCGAGCGTGTGTACAACTTCTTGCACTGCCTCGCGATCGAATGCCAGATGATGGCGCGCGCGTGCGGCAAGACGAATGTGCACAGCCTGGAGCCGGAGGATCTCGCCGCGCTCACCATGGAGGCCTCGGCCCTTGCCATGGTGCCGCTTGCCGGCTCGCAGCACACCGTCGGCCGCCCCGACATGACCCGTTACTAAGAAAGAAAGGGCTCGGATCATGGCCAAGGTGACAAAGCTCAGCAAACACGCCAAGGCAAAGAAGAATTCCGCCAAGCCGGCAAGGAAGGCCCGCCCGGCGAAGGTGGTGCATCTGCAACGCAAGACCGCCAAGGTTGTGAAGTTGCCGATCAAACCGTCAAAACCCGCCAAGGCGGCGGGCAGCAAGGATATCGATCACTTCATCAAGACCTCTGGCCTCGATACCGCGCGCGAGAAGGAGATCGGTCAACATATCGGCTATCGCTATGATGTGAATCTGGTGCCGGACTACAGCCACATCACGCCGTTCCTGAAGAAGTACATGGAGATCATGGGTTGGGACGATCTCAACTGGCTCGAGGATGTCCATCTGGGATATGAAGAAGGGCGCGCGGCTATTTTCGATCGCAACGTCAATGGCTGGGTAACGGTACCCAAGGGCGTCAAGCTGCCGGACAATCAGCAGGACCGCGACATGATCGCGCGCGAGTTGCTAATCAAGTTCCAGATGTCGCCGCGCCACCCGCTGATCGATCTGAAGAAGGCCTATCGCAAGTTCTGATCGGCTGGATTATGGCCGCAAGGGAGCCGGACCAAAAAAGTTCGACTCTCTTGTCTGCACGCGCCTCAGTCCTTGAGTTTGGATTCGATCGGATAGGCCAACGCGTGAGTCCAATCCGGTGTGAACGAAAGAATCCGGATACCGGCCGGGAAATTCGGATTGAACATTCGATTATGCCAATACGTGGCTTGAAACAATTCGTTGCTCTCCGCCAAGGCTGCCACCGCGCAGGGGATATGGAAGCCTTGGGCATATTCCTCGAATTCCAGGATGCAACGCCCATGGGCCAGGAGGCGGGCCGCCACAGTCGAGCCGGGGCCGAAGAGCGCCGTCATGACGTCGGAGAATTCGGCCGGGCGTTGAAAATGGCTCGCCTGAAGGATCTCCAGCACCTTGCCGTACCGTTCGTTCGGGTCATGGGTCTTCAGATATTGATGTCGGAAAAGAGTCGTGCTGGTTTCGGGTTCGGATTCGACAATGAGCATGGTGACGCCGGTTGTGATTTCGTGGCCGTCGAGCGTGGTGGCACGAGGCCGCATGCCGGGCGAGGGCCGGCCGGCCGATTCACGCGCGGCCAGCTGGCGAATGCGGCATTGCCATCCCATGAACTGATCGCGCAGCGCTCGCGCGACCGGCTCCGTCAAAACGATGTTGTCGGATGTTCGTGGCACTGTCGGTCCTTCGCAGGATTCATGGCGTCTCGGTCGCAGGATGACAAGCGCTGCGCGGCGGACAACCCGAGGCGCCTCGGCCAATTTAACACCAATGTTGCAGGCAGCCGGCGATTTATCGGAATTTTCCTTGCCTGTCAGGAATCCAATTTGTAGCTTGCGCCGCGGGGATTGATGGGTGTCGTCCCGACGCTCATGAGGGGTTGCCAAGGATCACCCAATGCCATTCGGTCTTTTGAAATATGGACTCAGCGCCAAATACCCGGCGCGCCGGCATTTCCCCAAGGCAAAGGAACTGAAACCCACCTACGACGTGGTCATCGTCGGCGCCGGCGGACATGGTCTGGCCGCGGCCTATTACCTGGTCAAAGATTGGGGCATCACCAACATCGCCGTGCTCGACAAGAGCTATCTCGCCGGCGGCAATACGGCGCGCAACACCGCCATCATTCGCTCAAATTACCTGACGCCCGAAGGCGTGGGGTTCTACGACGAATCCGTCCGTCTCTATCAGGGCCTGAGCGAGGAATTCGACTACAACATCCTCTATTCGGTGCGTGGCCATTTCACGCTCGCCCATACCGATGCGGCGATTCGTACCAGCCGCTGGCGCGCCGAGGTCAACAAGCACATGGGCGTGGATTCGGAATTGATCTATCCGGACGAGATCCGCCGGCTTTGCCCGTCGCTCAATCTATCCGACGACGTGCGCTACCCGATCCTGGGCGCTCTCTATCATCCGCCGGGGGCGATCGCGCGCCACGATGCCGTGGCCTGGGGATACGCACGCTACGCCGGCGACCATGGTGTAGAGATCCACACCAACACCGAGGTCACCGGCTTCATCATCGAGAACGGCCGGGTCAAAGGCGTTGAGACCAATCGCGGTCGTATCCATTGCAACAAGGTGCTGCAGGCCGTCGCCGGTTCCAGCAGCCGCGTTTCCGATCTCGCGGGCTTTCGGCTGCCGATCCGCACCATCCCGCTCCAGGCCTGTGTTTCGGTGCCGCTCAAACCGTTCCTCGACCAGATCGTCGTCTCGGGCAGCCTGCACGTCTATGTCTCGCAATCCGATCGCGGCGAACTCGTCATGGGCGGCTCGACCGACCCCTATGGGCTTTATTCGACGCGCTCGACCCTCGATTTCAAGGAAGGATTGCTCGGCCATATGCTGGAGCTGTTTCCGTTCCTGGGCGACGTGAAGCTCGTCCGACAATGGGCCGGCATGGCCGACATGACGCCGGATTTCAGCCCCGTCATGGGCAAGACGCCGATCGAGAACTACTACATCGATTCCGGCTGGGGCACTTGGGGCTTCAAGGCGACTCCCGTCTGCGGCAAGCGGATGGCCGAGACGGTCGCTACCGGAAACCCGCCCGAGCTTCTGCAGCCCTTCCGCCTCGAGCGCTTCTATGAATTCCAGCAGGTCGGCGAAAAGGGCGCGGCCTCGGTCGGACATTAGGGCAAAGCCATGAAGATCATGAATTGTCCCCTCAACGGCCCGCGCAACATCTCCGAATTCGTCTGGGGCGGCGAGGTCCGGGAAATGCCGGATCCGGTTGCCTGCAGCGATCGCGAATGGGCCGAGTATGTTTTCATCGAAAACAACAAGGCAGGATTCGTGCGGGAGTGGTGGTGCCATGTGCCCACCTCCTTCTGGTTCATCGCCGAGCGCAACACGGTGACGGAGGAGATCGTTCGCACATATCCCGCCGGCGAGTTGTTTTCCCGCCGGGTCGAATTCGGCGCGAAAACCAAGGACGAGCAGCGATGAGGGGCGGGATCAACCGCCTGCCGGCACCCTTCGGCCGTGCCATCGACCGCAGTCGGCCGATCGGCATCACCTTCGAGGAGCGCGACTTCGATGGCTATGCGGGCGACAGCGTTGCCTCGGTGCTCGCCGCCGACGATCAATGGATATTGTCGCGCTCGTTCAAATTCCGCCGGCCGCGCGGCGTCCTCACCATGGCGGGGCAGGATGCCAACACGCTGGTCCAGATCGGCAGCGAGCCGAACGTGCTGGCCGACCGGCGCCTCATCGAACCCGCGCTTGCCGTCAGCGCCCAGAATTACGACGGCAGCCTTGAGGTCGACCGCGGCGCCCTCATTCAATTGTTCGGGCGGTTCCTGCCGGTCGGCTTTTATTACAAAGCCTTCTACAAGGGGGGCAGCTGGAAATATTGGGAGCGGATAATCCGCAACCGGGCCGGGTTGGGCAAGGTCGACACGTATGCCCATCATGGATATTTCGACAAGCAATACCTGTTCGCCGACGTCGCCGTGGTCGGCGGCGGTCCCGCCGGTCTGTCGGCGGCGCTCCAAGCGGCGGCCGGGGGCGGCGAGGTCATTCTGATCGACGAATGGCCGCTGCTCGGCGGCGCCTTGAACTATGCCCGTATCGACCGCGACGGCGACAAGGCCGCGGCCCTCGGCGATCGATTGGTCGATCAAATCCGGGCGACGAAAAACATCGGCGTTCTTCGCGATGCGGTCTGCACCGGCTGGTTCTCGGACAATTGGCTGGCCGTCATCCAAGGCAATCGCTTCTATAAGCTGCGGGCCAAATCGGTCGTCCTGGCGACAGGTTCGCTCGAGCAGCCGGCGGTCTTCCGCAACAACGATCTGCCGGGCGTCATGAATGGCACGGCGGCACAGCGCCTGATCCGACTCTATGGCATCCGCCCGGGCCGCAAGGCCGTGGTCGCCGCGGCCAATGAGGATGCCTATGGCGTCACCCTCGATCTCGGCGACGCTGGCTGCGCCGTTCAAGCCGTGGTCGATCTGCGCCGGTCGGCCGGCGACGGCGCGATGGTTCGCGCCGTGCGCGGCCGGGGCATCCCGATCCTCGAAGGCCATGCGGTGATCGAGGCGATCGCCGCGACCGGCAAGCATGGCATCATCGCGGCATCCGCCGCGCGCATCACGAGCGAAGGTCAAACCGACGGCCGCGCGATGACCTTCGAATGCGACCTCCTCTGCATGTCCACCGGCTACAGCCCGGCGGGCCAGATTCTGCATCACGCCGGCACGCGCTTCGCCTACGACCATGCCACCAATATGTTCGCCCCAGCCGTCTTGCCGCCCCATGTATTCGCAGCCGGTTCGGTCAACGGGACCTATCGCCTGGAGGCCGTGCTGGCCGAGGGCAGGCGCGCCGGCTGGGCCGCTTCCCAGGATGCCGGTTGCATCGGTGCCAGCGAACCGCAGGCTGTCACCGGCGATCGCGGCGGCGAAGGGCAGACCCACGCTTGGCCGATCTTCCCCCATAAGCGCGGCAGCGACTTCGTCGACTTCGACGAGGATCTCCAGGTCAAGGATCTGGTGAACGGCATCGCCGATGGTTACGACGACATCGAGCTTCTGAAGCGCTATTCGACCGTGGGCATGGGGCCTTCGCAAGGGCGCCATTCGGCGGTGGCCGCGGTGCGCGTGCTAGCGCGGGAGACCAAGACGGACCTTTCCCAGCTCTCCGTCACCACCCAGCGCCCGCCCTATATGCCGGAGAAATTCGGCCATCTTGCCGGGCGCGTCTTCGAACCGGAACGTCACACGGCCATGCATCACCGGCATCATGAGATGGGTGCGCGCATGATGCTGGCCGGCCTCTGGTATCGGCCGGCGTTTTACGGCAAGGCCGAACAGCGCGATCGGGCAATCCGCGATGAAGCGCTGGCGGTGCGCAACAATGTCGGGCTGATCGACGTTTCCACCCTGGGCGGCCTCGACGTCCGCGGCCCCGACGCGGCGGAATTCCTGAACCGCCTATACACTTTTGCCTATGCCAAGCAGCCGGTCGGCCGCTCACGCTATGTCCTGATGTGCGATCAATCAGGGGCGATTATCGACGACGGCGTCGCCTGTCGTTTTCTCGACGAACATTTCTACGTCACCGCCACCACCAGCGGCGTCGATGCGGTCTATCGCCTGATGCTGCAGTGGAACGCACAATGGCGCCTCGATATCGATGTCGCCAATGTCACCGCGGCCTATGCCGGCGTCAATATCGCCGGCCCCCGTTCGCGCGAGGTGTTGTCGAAGATTTGCCATGACGTCGATCTGTCGCCCGAAGCCTTTCCCTATATGGGCGTGCGCATGGGCAGTGTCGCGGGCATTCCGACCCGGCTACTTCGTGTCGGCTTCGTCGGTGAACTGGGTTATGAGATCCATGCTCCGGCGAGCCAGGGCGAAGCCCTCTGGGATGCGCTGATGGCGGCCGGCGGCACGGCCGGCATTCGTCCCTTCGGCGTCGAGGCGCAGCGCGTCCTGCGCCTGGAGAAGGGTCATATCATCATCAGCCAGGATACCGATGGCCTGACCCATCCCCACGAGGCCGACATGGCCTGGGCGATCGCCAAGAATAAGCCCTATTTCATGGGCGGCCGATCGATCGCCATCCAGATGAAAAAACCCCTGACCCGAAAACTGGTGGGTTTTACCGTCGACGATCACTCGGCACCGGTGCCCGAGGAATGCCACCTCACCATCCGTGGCAGCGAGATCACCGGGCGGGTAACCTCCGCCGTGCGCTCGCCCGCTCTGGGGCGTACCATCGGCCTTGCCTATGTCGCTCCGGACCAGGCGGTAGCCGGACAGATTTTCGACATTCGCATCGAAGGCGGACGAATGATTCAGGGCAGGGTCGTGCCAATCCCCTTCTACGACCCCGAAAACAAGCGGCAGGAGATGTAGGCATGACCGACATCGAACCGGACGCCCAACTTCGCCGCAGCTTCGTCTATCGCAAGCTGCAGGATCTGGGCGCCCGCTTCGCGCCCCTCAACGGCGGGGCCGTCGCCATCGACTTCGGCGAAGATTTCGAGGACGAGGCGAGGTTGGCACGCCGGCTTGCGATCACCGATCTCTCGCCCTTGCCGCGCACCGGCTTCAAGGGGGCGGGCACCATCGAATGGCTGCAAAGCCAGGATGTCACCATCTGGCCCGACAGCAACAAGGGCTACCGCCAGGCCGGCGGCGAGACGGCGCTACGGCTGGCGCCGAGCGAAATCCTGCTGATCGATTCGCTCTCGGGCGGCGGCGGCTTCATCAACAAGCTGAACGCGGCCTGGGCCTGGAGCCAGGAAAGGCCGCGCAAAGCCATCGGCTATCCCATGCCGCGAGCCGACAGCCATTGCTGGTTCGCGATCAGCGGCCAATATGCCGACCTGATGTT
>JBGPNG010000067.1:0-7030 GCA_041487395.1 Dongiaceae bacterium | reverse complement strand
GCGTCCTGCCATCCTGAACCGTGAGTTCCGCATAGCCGAGATGAAAGCCGATCCCGAGGTTTCGAGCGTCGTCGAACAGGAATTTGGTCTCCTTCCCCGGCATCTCGCGCTCGTAGAAGGAATCGATTTCAGCTTGATCCGTCAGTGTCCAGCGCGGAAAAAACGTGGTCAACGCCAGCTCCGGATAGACGATCAGATCGCATCCCATGCTGCGGGCTTGCCGCATCAACGCCAGCAGCCGTGTGACGACGGCGGTGCGATTTTCGTTGCGCGCGATCGGCCCCAATTGGGCCGCCCCGACAGTGACGATCCGCGCCATGCCAAAACCTTCCCTCGCCCGCGCCGCGAGAGCCTTTCCATTCTCTTGGATAATGCATTAGCATAGCAAACTGTCGACTGATCGCAATAGATTGTCGACCAAGCGCATCGCCGCGTCGCGCGAGCGCTGAGCGGAAAAAAGCAAGACTTCGCCATGGGAGGATCAAGCAAATGAGTGATGCGGAAAATTCTGTCGCCGAAAGGAACGCGACGGGCATGTTCGGTCGTTCGAGGCGCGCCCGTGTCCTGGTGGGCGCTGGCTTTCTCGGCCTGTCGCTCGCGCTGGCGGGGCCGGCCGCCCATGCGGCGGGAAAGGATACCCTGGTCGTCGCCTCGGGTGCCGATGCGGTCACACTCGATCCCGGCGTCTCCTTCGACGGGCAGTCGCCGCTGATCTGGCGCGGGGTGTACGAAGCCCTGCTGGGTTACAAAGGAAACACCGTCGAAATCGTGCCGGAGCTGGCGGAAAGCTACAGCATTTCGGACGACAAACTGACCTATACCTTCAAGATCCACAAAGGGATCAAGTTTTCCGATGGCGAATCTCTGAATGCCGCCGCGGTCAAATTCAACATCGAGCGTCAGATCAAGGTCAAACAGGGCATCGCCTATGCGCTGGGCCCGATCAAGACGATCGACACGCCGGACGATTCCACGGTGGTCCTGCATTTGAGCGCGCCGTCCGACGGACTGCTGTCGGCCTTCGCCGGGATGTATACGGTGAAGATGATTTCGCCCAAGGCGATCAAGGACCACGAAAAGGACAATGACGGGGCCCAGGCTTGGTTGCGCGATCACATGGTCGGCACGGGGCCCTTCGTCCTCAAGACCTATACCCAGTCGCAGCAGGCCGTGTTGGAACGCAACCCCAATTATTGGCGGGGCTGGGACGGAAATCACTTCAACCGGGTCATCGTCAAATACATTCACGAGCCAAGCAGCGAGCGGTTGCTGCTGGAGCAGGGCGAGGTCGACGTCGGCCTTTTCCTGCCCGACGACGTGGTGGAATCCCTCGACGGCAAACCCGGCATTACCGTCACAAACGTACCATCATTGAATCTTTATTACTTGGTGTTGCCGAGCAAGAAGGGGCCGACGGCCAACCTCAAGGTGCGCCAAGCGATCGCCTATGGTTTCAATTATGGCTCCTTCATCAAGGACATCCTGCGCGGCAAGGCCAAACAAGCGCATGGACCGATCCCGAGCAATTTCGTCGGCTTCGCCGCCGATACGCCGGCCTACACCTATGACCCGGCGAAGGCCAAACAGCTGCTGGCGGACGCCGGCTATCCCAACGGCGGTTTCACCATCAAGTTCACCTATGAGACGGGCTATTTCTGGAAGCGGCCGTTGGGCGAGCTGTTCCAATCGAACATGAAAGACCTGGGAATCAAGGTGGAGATCCAGGAGCTGTCGCCATCGGCCTGGGCGGGGCTTCTGTCCAACCCGGATACGGCCGACCATGCTTTCGGCTTGGTCTGGTGGCCGACTCTCGCCACGCCTTACGATTACATGTGGTCGATCTTCGATACTGCGGCCCAGGGCAGTGCGGGCTACAACTGGGGTTACTATTCGAACCCTAAGCTGGACAAGCTGCTCGATACCGCTTCCGCGGAGCCCGACGAAACGAAGCGGTTTGCCCTTTATGGCGAAGCGCAGAAGCTTCTCGTGGCGGATTCGCCAGCTCTCTTCGTCTATGAAAAGAATTATCGCTTGCCCATGAGCGATAAGCTGCAGGGGTTCGTTTTCAACGGCGTTTATATCGAGACGGCGGATTTCTACGCCCTGCACAAGGAATAGGCCGAAAGGCCAGGCACTCGCGGCTGCGGTCGGACCGCGCGACGTTCGACTGCAGCCGCGACTGATCGTCGAACTCATCCATCGGCCGCGGTGAGGGAACGGGTGGGGACGTTTATTCTGCGCCGTCTTCTTCTCATGGTCGTCGTTCTCGTCGGCATGAGCGTCATCACCTTCGCTCTCACCCATCTCGTTCCGGGCAATCCCGCGCGACTTCTGGCGGGGCAACATGCCAGCGAGGATGAAGTCCATGCCGTCTCCGTGCTTTACGGGCTCGACCGGCCGGTGCCGACGCAATTCTGGATCTACATGAGCGGTTTGCTACGGGGCGATTTCGGCATGTCGCTGACCGATCGCCGTCCGGTCATGGACGACCTGCGCCAATTTCTGCCGGCCAGCATCGAATTGACCCTCGCCGCGATCATCCTCGTCATCGTCATCGGGCTGCCGGTCGGCGTGATGGCGGGTGTGCGCCGAGGCAAGCCCAGCGATCATCTGCTGCGCTTCCTTTCCGTCGGCGGCGTCTCGATGCCGATTTTCTGGTTCGGCATCATCCTGCAAATCGTCTTCTACAAGCGGCTTCAATTGCTCCCTATCGGCGGCCGCCTCGGAATCCTCGACATCGAACCGACGCAAGTGACGGGCTTCTACTTGATCGATACGCTTCTGGACGGAGATTTTACGACATTCGGCTCGGCGTTGCTTCATCTCATCCTGCCGGCCGCGACATTGGCGGCCGGAAGCCTGGCGGTGGTGACCCGCATGATGCGCGCCTCCGTCATCGAGGTCCTCGATGCCGATCATGTGCGTACGGCCAGGGCCAAGGGTCTCAGCCCCGCACTCGTACTGTGGCGCCATGTCTTCCGCAACGCGCTCATTCCCACGACGACGGTGCTGGGCCTGCAAATCGGGGCGCTTCTCGCCGGCAATGTGCTGGCCGAAGTCGTGTTCAACTGGCCGGGGATCGGCCTCTATGCGGTGAATGCGATCCGCAATCTCGACTACCCGGCGATCATGGGCGTGACGCTGGTGATCTCCGTCATCTATGTGTTCGTCAATCTTCTGGTCGACATCGCCTATGTGCTCCTCGATCCGCGGATCAGTCTCGGCGGCGCTGCGGCGGGCCGATGAGCGAACCGACGATCCCGGCACCGACAGTCGACGCCCTCGCCGGTCTCCCGCTGGAGCACCGCCGCCGACCGCGCGGCCTGCTTCGCCGCTTGCTTATCAATCCGCTCAGTGCGGCCGGCTTGATCCTCGTCTGCGTGGCCGTTTTCGTTGCCGTGTTGGCGCCGGAAATAGCGCCCAGCGATCCTCTGTCGATGGCACCGGAGATACGACTCTCGCCGCCAGGTGTCGCCCACTGGCTAGGCACGGATGACGGCGGCCGCGATATCCTCTCCCGGATCATCTACGGCACCCGCTCATCGCTGCTGACCGCACTCGGCATTCTCGCCATGGCCTCGATCCTGGGTACGATCATTGGACTTGTGGCCGGAAGTTGCGGCGGCTGGGTCGACGAAATCCTGATGCGCGTCACCGACATGTTTCTCGCCTTCCCGGCTTTGGTGCTGGCGATGGGCCTGGCCGCAACGCTGGGGCCCAGCCTATTCAACGCGATGATTGCGACGGCGATCGTCTGGTGGCCCTGGTATGCCCGCCTGGTGCGCGGCCAGACTTTGCAATTGAAGCATGAAGCCTTTGTCGAGGCGGCGCGCATCGCCGGCGCCTCGGCGATTCGCATCGCGATCCACCACATTCTGCGCAATTGCCTGACACCGATCATCGTGCAGATGAGCCTCGACGTCGGCTATGCAGTGCTGACCCTCGCCAGCCTTTCCTTCATCGGCCTGGGGGCGCAGCCGCCGACGCCGGAGTGGGGCTCGATGGTGTCCATCGGCCGCGACTATTTCCTCGACCAATGGTGGATGGTGACGTTCCCCGGCCTGGCAATCTTCATTTCGGTCATGGCGTTCAACCTTCTGGGCGACGGACTGCAAGAAGCGTTGTCGCCGCGACTGCGGCGCTGAGTCCTGCTGGTCCAGCGGCAAGGATGAAACGGGCGCAAGCGAACAAGACAGTCGTCAAACGGGGGAGCGTGCGCCCCGACCGCTCGGCGCTGCCCAATGAGGTCTGCGACCGACTGCGGAGAGCCATTGTCGGCGGCACCATGCTGCCAGGCGAGCGCATCGTCGAGGCGCGTCTCGCCCGCCAACTCGGCATTAGCCGCGCGCCCATCCGCGAGGCGGCCCGGTTGCTGGAGCGGGAAGGCTTGATCGTTTCCCATCCCGGGCGCGGTTTCATCGTCCGCCAGATCACGATTCGGGAACTGCAGGAAATCTACGACGTGCGCGCCTGCATCGAATGCTTCGCGGTGCGGCGGGCAGTCGAAAGCCGCGACGAACGCCTGATCGATGAACTCGTCGGCATCGCCGACCGGTTGATGCGAGCAAACCGGGCGGGCGCGTTTTCCCAACAGGTCGCCGACGATTTCAATTTCTACCGAGCGATCGTCGCGGGCGCTCGCAACAACCGGTTGCTGCGTTCCTATGACGAGATCGCCGGGGAGTTGCGCATGACGCTGTCGCTGATTGGCACGACGGCAAATACCGCGGACTGGCGCAAGATCGCGCAAAGCCACAAGAATCTTCTGGCCACGATCCGCACGGGCACACCGGACGAGGCCGAGCAGGAATTGCGCAAACATATCGCCATGGCCTGGGCGGAGACGCTTGCGCGCGTGATGAGTGCCATGCAGGTCGGGGCGGCCTTGGCGCCCGCTGCGCGAAAGCGGCGGGCGGCCCGCTAGATTTCCAGGCCCAGGCGGCGCCCCTCATATGTCGCCGCCGGCGCATGACGGGGCGCCAGGCAGTCGCCGATGGCCGTGAAGGCCACGCCCTCGGTCTGCAATTCCTCGGCAATTTCACTGTCGGCGCGGTTGACCGTCGCCAGCACCAGCGTATCGAAGGGTAACGTCCGTTCGCTGCCGTCCAGCAGATTGCGGATCGTCGCCCCGTCGCCATGCCAGGCCGTGACGGCGGATTCGGTGATGAATTTGGCACCCAGCTTCGCCAGCCGCGCCCGCAACGGCAGATCGGCGGAGGTGCGGACGATTTCGCGGCCGACGAAGGGATCGGGCGTGACGATCGTCACCTCATGGCCCTTTTCGGCCAGATGCCAGGCGGTGCCGCCGCCGCGCCAATTGCCGACATCGTCCAACAGCAATACGCGCTGCCCCGGCTTTGCCTCCCGGCGCATCACATCCTCGACGGCATAGACATTCGCCTTGTCGATGCCTGGAAGTTGCGCCAGCTCGGGCAGCGCCCGCTGGAATCCGTTGAGCGCCGGGCTCGATCCGGTGGCGATCACCACCGCATCGGCGCCGAAGGCCTTGATCTCTGCCGCATCCATCGGCGAGTTGAGGCGTACGCGGACCTGCAACTTCTCCAACTGGCCCTCGTACCACTGCAGCAGATCGAGAATCTGGGCTCGGCGCGGCTGCAGCCCGGCCAGACGAAACTGTCCGCCCAGCTTGTCGGATGCCTCCGCTAGGGTCACCTGATGGCCGCGCTCGGCGGCCACGCTCTCGGCTTCCAGCCCGTCGTGCCCGCCGCCCACCTCCAGCACGCGCGTGTCCGCCTTGGCCTTGGCGAAGCTGTCGCAGTTCCTCAGGTATTCGCGGCCGACGGATGGATTGACCAGGCAGCTGATCCAATAATCGCGCGAACGGCGGCCCCAGCACATCTGATTGCAGGAAATGCAGGGCCGGATGTCTTCCGGGCGGTTCTCGCGCGCCTTGTTGGCCATATGGGGATCGGCGATCTGGCCGCGCACGATGCTCACCATGTCAGCCTGGCCCGAGGCGATGACATAATCCGCGTTCTCCGGCGTGCGGATGTGGCTCTCGGCCTGGACACGGACATGTTTTACCGATTGTTTCAGCGCTTCGGCGAAGGGCGCACCCAGCTTGTCTTCATAGACGAATGTGGGAATGATCTTGGTGAAATCGTAATAGCTGCCGGTGCCGCAGGTGACATAGTCATAGAGGCCGCGCTCGTCGTGATATGCCGCGATCTCCTGCTGGTCGGCAAGCGACAGCACGCCGGGTTGAGTGACATCCACGCTGATCGCCATGCCGACGATGAAGTCGTCGCCGCAGAGTTGACGGATGCGGCTCAGCACCTCGGTCGAAAAGCGCATCCGGTTTTCGAAGCTGCCGCCGTAGCGGTCCTGGCGCCGGTTGCAGTAGGGCGACCAGAATTGCTCGAGCAGCGCGTTATAGGCGGCCATGATCTCGCAGCCGTCGAAGCCTGCCTCCTTGTCGCGCCGGGCCGCCTGGCCGAAGCATTCGACCAGTTCGGTGATCTCGCCTTCGGTCATTCGATGGCTGCCGTCGGAGTCATGCATCGAGGGCAGGCCGGAGGGCGACCAGGCAGCCTCGAAACTGTTGTCCCAATCGCCATGGGCGCCGACATGGTACATCTGGTGGATCATCACCGTGCCATGCTCATGGCAGGCGTCCGTGATGCGCCGGAAGCCGGGAATCACCGAATCGTCCTCCGCGCGGAAATTGCCGCGCGTCAGCACGGCCGTGCGATGCACCGGCGCCGGCTCGACGACGATCATGGCCGCTCCGCCACGGGCGCGCTCCCGGTAATAGCCGAGATGCCGATCCTCCGGCAGCCCGTCGACGCTCATATTCGCCGTATGGGCGCCGAAGTTGAGCCGGTGCTTCAGCGTCTTGTGGCGAAGCTTCAGCGGCTGAAACAGATGCGGGAATGTGGGCTTCGACATGATGTTTGGACCCTGGGCAGCCGGAACCGATGGCGCGTCACCTCATGTGATGCTGATAGGTGCCATGCTGGATCATAGAAGTTGCCTCACCCTTCGGCCATGGGCTCGCGAAAAAGCAGGC
>JBGPNG010000066.1:0-7053 GCA_041487395.1 Dongiaceae bacterium | reverse complement strand
CTTGCGCGCGAGCACGAAATTGTACCGCTATGGCAAGCCGTTGCGCGATGTCGGGCTCGACAACTACACGCTGCTGTGGGGCGACGAGCAATTTCTCAACTCGCTTTGGGTGACGTTGCGCTTCGTCACGCTCTCGGTCGCCATCGAGACAGTGCTCGGTCTGGCACTGGCGCTGTTCTGCCTGCGCGAGTTTCGCGGCATCCGGTTGCTGCGAACCGTGCTGATCGTGCCGATGGTGATCACGCCGGTCGTCGTCGCGATCGTCTTTCGCCTGATCTACGCCAGCGATGCCGGCATGCTCACGGCCTTTTCGGAGGCGGTGGGCGGCGCCCCGGTCCAGATACTGGGCCACCCGACCAGGGCGTTTCTCGGCCTGGTGGCACTTGATGTATGGGAATGGACGCCGCTCATTTTCCTGATCCTGCTTGCCGGGCTGCAATCCCTGCCCGTGGAACCGTTCGAGGCCGCCCGCGTCGACGGCGCAGGGCCCTGGCGGACGTTCCTCGATCACACCTTGCCGATGCTGCGCCCGGTGCTGGCAATCGCCATCGTACTGCGCACGATCGACGCCTTCGGCACCTTCGACCAGGTCTTCGTGCTGACGCGCGGGGGCCCCGGGGAGGCGACCAAGCTGCTCTCGATCTTTGGCTATGACACGGCCTTCAAGTTCCAGGAAACGGGCTACGCGGCGGCGCTCTTCGTGACGATGGGCCTGCTGGTGCTGGCCTTCGCGCTGTTCGCCGTGCGGCTGCTGCGCCGCGTGGAGGGGACATGAGCGGACGCATCCTGCGGGGCGTCGTCATGGCGCTGCTGCTCGCAATCGTGCTGATACCGATTTACTGGATGGCGGCGGCCTCGCTCAAATCCAACAAGGAAATCACCCAGGACGCCACGCTCTACCCGCATGCGCCCTCGCTGGACAACTACCGTCACCTGTTCTTGTATAAACAGTTCGGCGACTACCTGACCAACTCGCTAGTCGTCACGGCCGCCTCGGTCGTGCTGGCGCTGATCGTGGGGTCGCTGGGAGCCTACGCCATCGCGCGGTTCCAATTGCGCTTCAGGCTCGAGCGCGCGGTCGGGCTCTCGCTGCTGACGCTGCGCATCGTGCCGCCGGTGGTCATCCTGATCCCAGTATATTTGCTGATGCTGCGGCTCGACCTGCTCGATACCTGGCTCGGGTTGATCATCACCTACACCGCGCTCAACATAACGTTCTGCGTTTGGATGATGGAGAGCTTCTTCCGCGAGATCCCGGTCGACCTGGAGGAAGCGGCCATGGTCGACGGCGAGTCGCGCTTCGCCGCATTTCGCCGCGTCACGCTGCCGCTCGCCGCCCCGGGCCTCGCCGCGACCGCGATCTTCGCCGTGATCGTGACGTTCAACGAGTTCCTGTTCGCCCTCGTGCTCACGGCCACGCCCAATGCGATGACGATGCCGCGCGGCACCGCCACCCTGATCGGGCGGATCGACACCGACTGGGCCTCCATGTCGGCGGCCGGCGTGATCGGCGCGACGCCGATCGTGATCTTCGCCCTCCTCGTGCAACGCCACCTCGTGCGGGGGTTGACCCTGGGCGCGGTGAAGTGATACGCGACGGGACAGCTCGCTTTCGTGTATACAGTAGCAGATGTTCGGCAGGTGCCGGGGACGGCGTTGGCAGAAGTGGACGAGCGAGCCACGATCGCGACCAGGCTAGGCCGACTGCTGCAGGAGCTGGTTGCGATCTCGGCGTCGGCGGCGCGGCGCCGCACGGCCCGGTTCCCGCTCGGCCCTCTGCTGAAGAGCGACATCGCCAATCTGCTCGGGCGTAAGCACGGCTTCCGGCGCTATCTGGAGATCTGCACGCCAACGACGGGATGGCAGTATTCGGCGGTCGACCGCCGTCAATACACGTCCTGCCGCCGTTTGATATACCGCTGCGCGCGCCCGCGCTGGAGCTTGCCGACAACGGACATCCTGGTGCGCAGCGAGGCGATCGGGGGCGCGGCTCTCGTCGCACTCGCCGTCGGGGCGCCCTACGACCTCGTCTTCATCGATCCCTGGCACAGCTACCAATGCAGCCTGCGCGACATCCGGCTTGGCTGGAGCCTGCTGGCCGAGGACGGGATACTCGTGGTGCATGATTGCTCGCCACCCAACATCGCCGTTGCCGGGCCCAACTTCCGGCCGGGCGCTTGGTGGGGCCTGACATATGCCGCCTTCGTCGACTTCTCCCTCGCCGAGCCCGGCATCGACTTTTACACGGTCGATGCCGATTGCGGTTGCGCCGTCATCAGGCGGCGAAAGCATGGCGCGGATGCGGCGGAGGGTGAGCCGCCCTCGGCCGAGTTGGCGGCGGGCTGGCGGTCGACGGCGGAAGATCACCGGCAACGCTTCACTTACTTCGACGAGAGGCGGGCGCAGCTGATCCGCCCGATGGCGGCAGACCGATTCCTCGATGCCGAGGGGCTGCGCAGCCTGCTGGCCGACGGCGGCGCTGGCTTCGGCCGACCCGTGAAAGCGGCCGGCGCATCGCCCCGATGAGGGTCCGCACCCCTCGCCGTTCAGCGACAGAGGTTTCCTCGATAGTGCGGGTGGCTGGAACAGTTGAAGCAGGTCACTGTGTCGCCTAGCTGAAGCTAGCAAGGGCCAGAGAAACGATGGATCCCGCATTTGGGGCTTTGGCCTTGAGCACCGCGGATGAAATAGGTTTCCGTGACCAGCTTCAGTGCAACCCGTATCAGGTCGTCTACATCGACCTTGAGCGCTGCGGCGAGCCTCTTCAGCACGTCCATCGACCTGACCATCGGGATTTGGATCGGCCTCCATTTTTCTGCGGCGAGCCCCGACGCTCGCGGGTGCACAACGAGCTATCATTAAATAGCTGTAATAATGAGATGGATCAAAATGTTAATGGAGATGAGGGGCGATATTGCACTGCGAGGAATCGTAAGGGCCTCTAATCCCAACCCGGGCACCCAGCCGATCGCCGGTGCCGGCAAGAACGGAGTGAAGCACGATGAAGTACAGCGCAATGACAGCCTTGGCCGCCATCGGACTCGTCACGGCCATGATTACAACTGCAGGCACTGCCCAGGCCCAGCAGGCGCAGCCCGAGGTCCAGCATCTGACGCTCTATGTCATGCCGGACGAGATGGGCCTGGTCGGTCCCGACAAGCAGCATCACGACAGTTTCCTACCGTCGAGCTTCGTGCTGAAGGCGGGCGAACCAGTGCAGTTGACCATCGTCAACTACGACGACACGGCGCATTCGATCACGGCGCCCGATCTCGGCCTCAACATCGTGGTCAAGCCGGGCACGCATGTTGCCGGCAGCGACCAGGTGACGCCGGTGACGACCACCTTCACCTTCACGCCGACCAAGAAGGGCCAGTTCCGCTGGCACTGCATCTTCCCCTGCGACAAGGGCGGCGGAAAGGGCTGGGCAATGAAGCCCGCATTCGACGGCCAGGACGGCGATGGCTTCATGGCCGGCTACATCGAAGTGATCTGAGCGCGAACAGTCGAGATCGCCTGCGTTTCGATTGAGCCGATGACGAGAGCTGCCCGGGCTTGTCCCGCGCGGCTCTCTCCGGCTTTAGCCCCGCGCCAGACGGATGCGGCGACCTCCGGTTGCTTTGTTCGAATCTCTGCGACCAAGTCGTATCGGGTACGCTGCGATGCACGTCTCCGACGGCGAGACGGAAGTGGCGCAGGCCGACCATAACCGATCATGCCGCATCCAGATTACCCTATCTATCCGACTTGGCGACCCCGGATGGCGCCATCATAGCGGGCGGCCATGGTGCCGCCGCGGCGAGCTAGCGGAAAGTTCGTCGCCGCACTCGGCGCGGCGGAACCAACCACCAAAGGGCAAGCGCATAGGCCCAGACCGCCAGGTAGAGGATCACGAAGAACCAGAGCGGCACAGGCCAAAAGATTAGCTGTGTCACCCACCTTTGGAGCAACGGCGCATTTGATCCAGCTTTGCCTGCCTGTTGCACGAGGTCACTCTGCCAAAGCGTGAGAAAGCAGGCCCTGCCGAACACCGCCTGGATCGCTACGACAGCCAGCATTGCAAGGTGTAGTGCACGCCACCAGAAAACCCGGACGAATCCCCACCCGCGCCATGCACCGATTGGGACCACGACTAACCCAAACACATTGAACAGCACCACGATGACGTGGAACCAGAGAACGGCGTCGGCCAGCCCAACGAGTAACTTCGGGTTCATATCGATCAACCGCCACGGCCAGAAGAAAATTCTGTGCCCCGGTTCAACTGAATGGGCTCCTTGCGGAAAGCGGATCCGGGTGACAGTAAGAATGGCGATATGAGGACACCTGATCGCAAACCAAAATCGGTGCTAACCGTCCGAAGTGAAGCGTTTTTGCGGCTTTGCCAAATTGGCCTGGGGCCGCTGCGGTCTCACTCTAGAGGGAAATCGCAGGCTCGAACGTTACGGGCCGAAGATGTACCTCATCCAATGATTTCCAAAAAGAAATCTAGGCGATGAGCGGCTATGTCCATTTTCTACCGTGGATTGGCAAACACTACGCCCAAATCCGGGATGTGCGGATTCCTATCCTAACCGGCCCGATGTGGCGCACGTCCGGCAACTGCTGATCGCTGCGGGGCTGCCGGAATGACCGGGTCAATACCGGCCCCGAAGGCTATCTGGGGAATGTCGGTTGACTCCCGTCCGATCCGGCGCGAGCCTGCTCGCGGCGTTATGAATGCCCGAAGGCGCTCGCCATGAACGACAGCCCGCCATCCCTGCAACCCATCGACTCCGGTATCGTCCCGCGCTTCGCCGAGGTTGCCACATTCATGCGCACGCCGCGGGTGAACAACCTGCAGGGCGTGGACGTCGGGCTCGTGGGGGTGCCCTTCGACCTCGGCACGAATTTCCGCACCGGCGCCCGCCAGGGCCCGGCCCAGATCCGCGAGATGTCCCGCATCATCCGCCGGGTCAACGCCTCCAGCCGGATCGCGCCCTTCCGGCTCTGCAGCGTCGCCGATCTGGGCGATACGCCGATCAATCCCTTCGAGCTCATGGCCAGCGTTGACATGATCACGCGGTTCATCAGCGACCTCACCGACCACGGCGTGGCGCCGATCTCCGCCGGCGGGGACCATACGATCACGCTGCCGATCCTGCGCGGCATGTTCCGCGGCAAGCCCTTCAGCGTCGTGCATTTCGACGCCCATGCCGATACCCTGGATACGCTTCTCGGCAGCAAGATCAATCACGCCACCCCGTTCCGCCGCCTGGTCGAGGAAGGCATCATCGATCCCAAGCGCACGATCCAGATCGGGCTTCGCGGCACGCGCTTCGGCGACGACGACATCCAGTACGGCTATGACGTGGGCATGCGCATCGTCACCATGGACGACTTCGAGGAGATGGGCCGCAAGGCGGTGATCGAGGAGGCGCGGCGCGTCTGCGGGGCGGGCCCCACCTACATCACCTTCGACATCGACGGGCTGGATCCGGTGTTCTGCATCGGCACCGGCGTGCCGGAGCCGGGCGGGCTCTCCATGCGCGACGCCCAGGTCATCATCCGCGGCCTCGAGGGGCTCGACATCGTCGGCGGCGACGTCTGCGAGGTGCTGCCGCTCGCCGACCCCTCCGGCCACACCGCGCTCAATGCCGCCAACCTCATGTTCGAGATGCTCTGCGTGCTGGCGGACGCGATCGACCGGCGGCGCAAGAAGCGCTGAGTCGGGATCCCGCGAACTCGCGGGTTCTCGCATTCGGTTTGCGGAAATCGGGAGCTCGAACGGGTCGCAACCGAGCCCGGACCCGCGCCAGCCGGCTAAGTGGCCTGATTGTCGACTGTATACAGTCGCATCGGCTCATTCCGGCGAGGTCGGCGTTTCCTCGCGCGCGGCGAGGGACTATAAGGAACGGAGAAGCAAAGAGACCAGGAACGCCGGCCCCTCGATCGGGCACGGCAATTCGCGGGGGCCCGGGATTTCGCCGCGAAGGGGGAAACCTGGCTGAAGGGGGGGAGGCTCCGACCATGCTCCATCGTCGCGCGGCCGCGACGGTCGCGCTCCTGCTTGCGGCCATCGTCGCCTATACGACGCCGGCCGGCGCCGACGACAGGATCGCCGCCATGTTCCCGACCTGGCCCGGCTACGCGCCGGTGATGGTCGCCGAGGAGCTCGGCTACTTCAAGGAGGAGGGGCTCGATCTCGCCTGGCGTTTCGAGGACGACCGCTCGGTCGTGATGGCGGCGATGGTGCGCGGCGACATCGACATGGACATGCGCACCGTGGGCGAGCACCAGGGCAAGCCGCGCGACGCGAGCACGCCCGGCGTCATCATCGGCACCATCGACGTCTCGCTCGGCGGCGACGGCGTCGTGGTCGATCAGTCGATCCAAAGCGCAGCCGACCTCAAGGGCAAGATCTTCGCCTCCGAGCCGAATGTGCCGGCGCGGCTCTTGATTCAGGTCGTCTTGAAGAAACAGGGCCTCACGCTCAACGACGTCAAGCTCAAGGAGGTCGCGACCGCCGATTCGATCACCGTGTTCAGCGATCCCTCGATCGCCGGCCTCGCCACCTACGAGCCCTATCTCTCGCAGCTCCTCAAGCTCACCAGCCGGCCGGGCGCGAAGATCCTGGTATCTTCCAAGGACTTCCCCGGCATCATCACCGACATCATCACGGCGCGGAACGACGCGCTCGCCGAAAATCCCGAGAAGTTCCGGAAGTTCCTGCGCGGCGTCTATCGCGCCATCGACTTCTACAAGAAGGATCCGCAGAAATTCGTCGAGCTCGCGGCGCCCTATTTCAGCATGTCGCCCGACGATGTGAAGGCGGTGCTCGACTCGAGCCTCGTCTATACCTCCTACGAGGACGCCGTCGATTATCTCGGCAAGCCGGGCGCGCCTGGGAAGCTCTACGGGCTGTTCGACGAGGTGATGCAGCTCAATCTCGAATATGGCGCGGCGAGCACCAAGCTCGACGCCAACCAGCAGATCGACAACACACTCATCACCGGACTGTTCGACGGCAAGACGCGCTAGAGCATTTTCCCGCGAAGTGGGCACCGGTTCGCG
>JBGPNG010000065.1:0-7117 GCA_041487395.1 Dongiaceae bacterium | reverse complement strand
GATCTCGCCTCGCTCAGGGCGGGAACCTGCGGCGGGGCCGACGTCGACGGGAAATTGTTGCGCCGCTGCGCCGCCGAATTTCCCATCCCGCGCCTGGGCCAGGTCTATGGCCAAACGGAAACCAGCACGCTGGTCGCCTGCCCCGATATCGACGACGACGACCGCTTCGCCACGGCCGGCCGGCCATTGCCCGGATGCGAGGTTCGCATCCTGGGCCGGGATGGCAAACCGGTCGCATCCACCGGCATGATCGGGCAAATCCAGGCGCGCGGCGTCATGGTGATGCGGGGCTATTACAAACAGCCGGCTGAAACCGCCGAAGCGCTCGACGGCGAAGGTTGGTTCAGTTCCGGCGATCTTGGCTATCTGACGCCGGCCGGGCGCTTGGTTATTGCCGGCGGGCGGTTGCGCGACATGATCATCCGCGGCGGCGAGAATATCTATCCGGCGGAAATCGAGAATCTGCTGCGCGGCCAAAGCGCGATCGCCGAACTGGCCGTCTTCGGCCTGCCGGACGCCTATTATGGCGAGATCGTCGCCGCTGCCGTGAAGTTGACGGTGCCGGCAACCGCGGCGGAGCTGGCTTCATACTGCAAAGGGCGCATCGCCCAATTCAAGATTCCGGCGCGCTTCTACCAGGTCGCAGCATTTCCCCAGACCGCCAGCGGCAAGATCCGCAAATCCGCATTGCGCGAACTGGCGGCCGAAGGAAAGCTCGAGGTTCTGTCATGAAACCGGTTCGACTCGGCCAGCGCGGGTCCTGGCGTATCGAAACGGGATCGCGCGATACCGCCGCAGCCTTCGGCAACAGCGGGGTCAACATCGTCGGCACACCGGCCCTGATCGGCTTTCTCGAGACGGCGGCCCATCGCTGCCTGATGCCCTGTTACGAGACAAAGGAGGGTTCGGTCGGGACCTACGTCGAGGTCACCCACCTGGCTGCGGCACCGCAAGGGGCGACGGTCGAAGCCGTGGCCGAAGTGGTCAAGATCGACGGGCGCCGGGTGCGGTTTGCCGTCGAAGCCCGATGGGACGCAATCCTTCTGATGAACGGCTTTCATGAGCGCATGATCGTCGATCTGGAGCGCTTTCTGGCGAAGCTTCCCAAGGTGCTGCCATGATCGAGTTGGAGTTCTGGTACGATTTTCACAGCCCCTGGGGCTATCTGGCGGCAACGCAGATCGAGGCGCTTGCCGCACGCCACCGGGCGCAGGTGCACTGGCGGCCCCTGCATCTGCCGAAGTTGATCGCGGCGATCGACGGGCGGCAGCCCCTTCGAGAAAACGCGGCCTTCGTCGCCTGGTACAAGCAGGATTTGCAGGATTGGGCGGCGCTCTATGGGGTGACGCTGCGATATCACCCGGCATATCCCTTGAAGCCGGCCCGGGCGTTGCGCGCGGCAATTCGCGCGGGAGAACTGGGCGGCGGCGCCCGGTTCGCGTTGGCGGTTTATTCCGCCTATTGGACGGAAAATCTGGACATCAGCGAACTCAGGGTCCTATCCGACCTCGCGGCGCGCGCGGGGCTCGTTGGCAGCGAGATCGCGGACGCCGCCGTGGACGATCGCTATCGCGGGCTGCTGGAAGCCAACACCCGGGAGGCCATCGAGAAATCCGTCTTCGGCGTTCCCAGCGTGTTCTGCCGGGGCAAGCTGTTCTTCGGCAACGACCGTTTGAGTTTGCTCGATCGTTGGCTGGGTGGCACCGGCGCGACGGTCTTCGCGCGCTAGGCCTGTCGCGCAACGCTCGTTCCGCGACGCTTCAAATAGCCAACCGGCAATTCGACGAGCCGTTCGCGCCCGAAACTGGGGTCATGACCGGCATGGACGACGCACACCGGCTTGGCCGACGACGCTTCTACCCAGTCCGGCAATCGCTTTTCAGCTATCGCGCATCGATCTATGTTTGCTCGCCGGGCAAGCGGAGTTGGGGCAGCTTGTCTCATCGGCGATAGGAGGAAGGCAGTGCCGGTAACGCACGAGCCATGGCTTGTCGCGCTCTCGCTTGTCGTGGCAATCCAGGGGGCCTATGTCGGGCTGAGCCTCGCCGTTCAGATCGGCGCGGCCGCCGGATTCAGGCGCCGTTTGCTGCTCGCGGGTGCCGCGCTTTCGCTTGCCGTGGCCATCTGGGCGATGCATTTCGTCGGTATGCTTGCGATGCGCCTGCCGTTCCCCATCGACTATCTGGTCTTCCCCACGCTTCTATCCTTCCTCGTCTGCGTCATCGTCGTGGGCGCGGCATTGTTTGCGGTCAGCGCCGGACCGCTGACGGCAGCTCGGTTGACCGTTTCCGCTGCGGTCATGGGTAGCGGCATCGCGACGATGCATTACATCGGCATGACCGCCCTTCATTCCAGCGCGCATATGGAACATGCCCTGCCGTTCGTCGTGGGCAGCGTGGCCGTCGGCATCGCCGCTTCGGGCCTGGCACTCTGGCTCGCCAGCGGACGGCACGGCCGTCCGCCGTTGCTCTTGTCGGCAAGCGCGCTCGGCGTGGCGATCGCCGGCATGCACTACACGGCCATGTGGGGATTGACGCTCTATCCGCACGTCAATGCGCCCTCGACCGGCCCCGCCCTGTCGCCCGATCTGTTGGCAATCGTGGTGGCGATCGTGGCCTTCGTGGTTTCAGGAATATTCCTGTTGATCCTCATACCCGATCGCTGGGAGGCGGCGGCCAGCGCAAGCGATGGACTTCACGCTTCGCCGTCAGGCGACACGCAGGCCACCACCTCGACAGCAGCGGCGCTGGAAATCCCCGCAAACTATGCGGTAGCCACCGGCGCAGCCGATCTGGGTCGCGGTACGTTCGCTCCTCTTGGCGGGGCCGGGGGCCCTGCGCGGCGCAGTGCCAGCCATCTTCCCGTCGAGCAGGGAGGATCGACGCGTTTCTTGCCGATCGATGAGATCGTCGCTGTTCATGCCAATGGCCACTACACCCATATCTTCAACGGAAAGAGGGAATTGTTCTGCACGCTTTCCATCGGTGACGTCGAATCGCGGCTCGACAACACGCGCTTCCTGCGCGTGCACCGAAGCCATATCGTCAATCTGGACCGGATCGTCGGACTGAAGCGTGCCGGCGACAACGGGATCATCGATCTTTCGGCCGAGGCACCCTATTCCGTCCCGGTCAGCCGCAGCCGTTTCAACTGGCTGAAATCGCGCCTCGGTCTTAAGGCCAACCAAGTCGCGTCATGAACCTATTCGCAGCTCTGTCTTTGTGCTGCTGCGCAGCATCAGGGCCATTGCCACGCAGTAAAATCGCGGGAACGAGCGCTACAAGCGGCGATGGCTGGCGGGATTGCGTCAACAATGCTGGTGCAATTCGTGCAATTCATGCGCTAATGCCGCAGATCATGCATCGCTGTCCCGCTCGTGCATGGCCGATTGTTGCTGCGCTGCAACGGGCTGCAAGCTTGAGCGGTTCATCGGAAAACAAACAATTCGCGCCCTGTCGCACGCTCAGCGATCGAACGCTGAGCGAGACGGCGAATGGGCCGGGAGGGATCACGTGATACCAGGCGCCTTTGCCTATCATCGCCCCAAATCCGTATCCGAGGCCGTTGGGCTGCTGGCCGACCTTGGCGAGGACGCGCGAGCGCTCGCCGGCGGTCACAGCTTGATCCCCATGATGAAGTTGCGGCTCGCCACGCCCGAACATTTGGTCGACCTTGCGGGGATCGGCGCCTTGAAGGGTGTCAGGGCGGATGGTGGCGATATCGTCATCGGTTCCATGACGACGCAGCACGAGCTGATCGCCGCGCAATTGCTGACCTCCAAGCTGCCCATCATCGGCGAGACGTCGCTGGTCATAGGCGATCCGCAGGTGCGCTATGTCGGCACGCTGGGCGGCAATGTGGCCAATGGCGATCCCGGCAACGACATGCCGGCGGTAATGATGTGTCTGGGCGCCACATATCACGTGGTCGGCAAGAATGGCGAACGACGGGTCGCCGCCCGGGAATTCTACCAGGGCGCCTATTTCACCGCGCTCGAGGCCGGCGAGATCGTGACCGCGATCCGGATTCCCGTTCCGCCGGCCGGCCACGGTTACGCCTACGAAAAACTGAAGCGAAAAATCGGCGATTACGCCACAGCCGCGGCAGCGGTCGTCCTGACCCTCGACAAGGGTGTTGTCGCCTCCTGTTCCATCGGCCTGACCAATGTCGCCGAGACGCCGCTGTGGGCCGAAGAAGCGGGAAAGCTTCTTGTCGGCTCGAAGCTCGACGCGGCCACGATAAAGCTGGCCGCGGCCGCGGCGGAGGCGATCACCGCGCCGGCTTCGGACAACCGCGGGCCGGCCGCCTATCGCACGAAGATGGCTGGCGTGATGCTGACGCGGGCCCTCGCCCGTGCCAAATCGCGCGCCGCCTGACGATCGGGAGACAAGAGATGGCAAAGACTCAAATCGCGATGAAGGTGAACGGCAAGACGGTCGAGGCCCTGGTCGAGCCGCGTACGCTTCTCATCCACTTCCTGCGCGAACAGTTGAACCTCACCGGAGCGCATATCGGTTGCGACACCAGCCATTGCGGTGCCTGCACCGTGGAATTAGACGGAAAGTCGGTCAAATCCTGCACCATGTTCGCGGTGCAGGCCCAAGGATCCGACATTCTGACCATCGAAGGAATTGCGGGCGCGGACGGCGCGCTGCACGCATTGCAGGAGGGTTTCCGTGAGATGCACGGGTTGCAATGCGGCTACTGCACGCCGGGCATGATCACCCGGGCCTATCGCCTGTTGCAGGACAACCCGAAGCCGACCGAGGACGAGATCCGCAACGGCATTGCCGGCAATCTCTGCCGCTGCACCGGTTATCAGAACATCGTGAAGGCCATTCAATACGCGGCCGCCAAACTCAGCGGCACGCCCTTCCAGGAGGCTGCAGAATGAACGAGATCACGCCGACTAAGGAAGAGCGCACCGAACGCCTGCAAGGCATGGGCTGCAAGCGCAAGCGCGTCGAGGACATCCGTTTCGTCCAGGGCAAGGGCAGCTATGTCGACGACATGAAGCCGGCCGGCATGATCTATGGCGACTTCGTGCGTTCGCCGTATGGCCATGCGCGCATCAAAAAGATCGATGCCACCAAGGCCAAGGCCTTGCCGGGCGTCATTGCGGTGTTGACCGCGGCCGATCTGAAGCCGCTCAGCCTGCATTACATGCCGACTCTCGCGGGCGACGTGCAAGCGGTGCTGGCCGAAGAGAAGGTGCTGTTCCAGAATCAGGAAGTCGCCTTCGTCATCGCCGAGGACCGCTATGTCGCGGCCGACGCGGTTGAGCTGGTCGAGGTCGAATACGAGGCCTTGCCCGTGATCGTCGATCCATTCAAATCCATGGCGCCCGGCGCGCCGGTGCTGCGCGAGGACATCAAGGACAAGACCGAAGGCGCCCACGGCAAACGCAAACACTACAACCACATTTTCGCCTGGGACATCGGCGATAAGGAAGGCACCGACGCGGCCTTCGACAAGGCGGAGGTCACGATCAAGGAATTGATCTCCTATCAGCGCGTCCACCCCTGTCCGCTCGAGACTTGCCAGTGCATCGCCTCGTTCGACAAGGTCAAGGGCGAGCTGACCGTCTGGGGCACCTTCCAGGCGCCCCATGTCATCCGCACCGTGGCCTCTCTCATTTCCAAGATTCCCGAGCACAAGATCCATGTCATCGCACCCGATATCGGCGGCGGCTTCGGCAACAAGGTCGGAGCCTACCCCGGATATATCTGTGCGGTGGTGGCCTCCATCGTGACGGGGCGGCCGGTCAAATGGGTCGAGGACAGGATCGAGAACCTGTCAAGCACTGCCTTCGCTCGGGACTATCACATGACGGCGGAGATCGCCGCGACCAGGGACGGCCGTGTGACCGGTTTGCGGGTCCATGTTCTGGCCGATCATGGCGCCTTCGATTCCTGTGCCGATCCGACGAAATGGCCGGCTGGATTCGTCAACATCGTCACCGGCTCTTACGACTTCCCGGTCGCCCATGTGGCGGTCGATGGGGTCTACACCAACAAGGCGCCGGGCGGCGTCGCCTATCGCTGTTCCTTCCGGGTCACTGAAGCTGCCTACTGCATCGAGCGCGCCATGGACATTCTGGCGCAAAAGCTGAACATGGATCCGGTGGCGCTCAGGGTGAAAAATTTCATCCGGCGCGAGCAGTTCCCTTATCAGTCGGCGCTCGGCTGGGAATACGATTCCGGCGACTATCACGCGGCCATGCAGAAGGCGGTCGACAAGGTCGGCTATAGCAAGCTGCGCGAGGAGCAGAAGGCGAAGCAGGCCGCTTTCAAGCGGGGCGAAACGCGGGAACTGATGGGCATCGGTGTCGCCTTCTTCACCGAAATCGTCGGCGCGGGGCCGTCGCGAAATTGCGACATCCTGGGAATCGCCATGTTCGATTCCGCCGAGATCCGCATCCATCCGACGGGTGCCGTGACCGCCCGCATGGGCACGAAATCACAAGGCCAGGGGCATGAGACGACCTATGCCCAGATCCTCGCCACCGAGCTCGGCATTCCCGCCGACGACATCGCCATCGAGGAGGGCAATACCGACACGGCGCCCTACGGCCTCGGCACCTACGGCTCGCGCTCGACGCCGGTTGCCGGTGCCGCCACCGCCATGGCGGCACGCAAGATCAGGGCCAAGGCCCAGATGATCGCCGCATATCTTCTCGAAGTCTCGGAATACGACGTGGAATGGGAGATCGATCGGTTCCGCGTGAAGGGCAACCCCGAGCGTTTCAAGACCATGAAGGAGATCGCCTGGGCGGCCTATAACCGGGTGCCGCCGGGCATGGAACCGGGGCTGGAGGCGGTGAACTACTACGACCCGCCGAACATGACCTATCCTTTCGGCGCCTATATCTGCGTCGTCGATGTCGACGTCGATACCGGCCAGACCAAGGTCCGCCGTTTCTATGCCCTTGACGATTGCGGCACGCGCATCAATCCCATGATCATCGAGGGCCAGGTTCACGGCGGGTTGACGGAGGCATTCGGCATCGCGATGGGCCAGGAAATCCGTTATGACGAGACCGGCAACATCACGGGCCCATCGCTCATGGATTATTTCCTGCCGACGGCGGTCGAAACGCCGAAATGGGAAACCGACT